>NZ_JBSHAM010000006.1:0-26374 GCF_053611505.1 Amycolatopsis sp. NPDC054798
TTCGCCAGGCCCGTGAAGGGCTCCTTGAGGGAATCAGATTCCCTCAAGGAGCCCTTCACGGACCGCGAACCCGGCGTTCGGCAGGGGCGGACGTGGCTCAGCCGCACCGGCGGGCCGCCTTAAGCTCCCGGCATTGGACCTGGATCCCTCAGGGGGTCCGTCACGGACCAGCTGGAACCCGGTGGCCGGGCAGGGTGTCCGCACCCCGCCCGGCCACCGGTCGGTCAAGCGATCGCGGCGGTGAAGAAGTGCAGCGCCGCATTCGACGGCAGGGTGATCGCGACGACTCGTTTGCCCGGGTCGAGCGGAACGGAATTCGCGAACACCCGGTAGGCCACCGTCGGATAAGCCGGACCGGACTTCGTGTTCTTGCCCTGCACCGAGGCGACCGTGGTCGCGCCGTACTTGGCCGGGTCGGAGCAGCACCAGTTCGGGAAGCCGAGGTCGGCCTGGCTCGTGCTGCCGTCGGCGTACCGGAGGACGACCGTGCCGTTCGCGGCGGACCCGGTCCCGGTGCCGGTCAGGACCAGCTTGGAACCGCTGCCCTGCACAGCGACGGTTTGCCCGCTGGCGACGACATTGTCCGGCTTTCCCGCGCCCGCGTCGGGCCAGGTCGCCTGGGTGCCGTTCGCGGTGAACGGCGCTCCCGGTTTCAGGCCCGCTTCGGCGAGCCCCTCCGCGCGGAAGCTGCTGCCACTGCCGTCGAGGTCGCCGTTCGCGACGTGTGCCGCATCAGTGACTCCGACATTTCCGTACGCCGCGGCGATCGTCGCGTAGGGCACCGTGACCATCGTCGACCCAGCCGTTTCGTGCGTGCCCAGCCTGGCCTGGTATCTCACGGTGGCGGTCAGCTCGTAGTCCGCCGGGCGCAGCCCCGCGTCCGGCGTGAGCCGCACCGGGACCTGCACCGTCTGGCCCGGCCAGACGAGCGCCGGAGCCTGCGGCACGTCCGCGTGGAAACCGTTGGCCTGCACCGACAATGCCACATTCCGCACAGGCAGCGGAGTGCTGTTGGTGAAGCTGACGGTGGCCGACACGACCTGCCCCGGAGTGGCCGTCGCAGGGGCGGAAAGCCGCACCGAAGCGTTGTCGTCGGCGGGGAAGAACCCGCCGACCGCGCTCGCCCCGAGCAACCGGATGTCCTGGGCAGCGCCGGAATCGATCGAACCGGTCTTCACCCGCACGACGCCTCGCGCGGACGGGTCGTACCACCAGCCGGACGGCGCCTGGTCCAGCTCCGCCTTGCTGGCGTACTGCCGCAGGGCCCCGTCGCCGCCCAGCACCGCCGCCGGTTTCGTTCCCGTGTGGACGGACAGCTGGTAGTTCCGCGCCGCCGGTTTCCCGGGATAGGACCCGGAACTCGCGCCGATCCCGACGGTCACCGTTCCCGGCCCGGACTGCGGCGCGTCGACCGTGAACGTCTGCCGGGCCTGCTCGCCGCGCTGGTAGCCGCGCGTGACCCCGTCGTCCTCGGCGAGAGTGAAACTGCCCTTGCCCTGCGGGTACACGTCGACGTCGAGCTTCCCCTTGTCGCGGGTCTGCCAGGAGGTCGTGCCCTCCGCCCACATCGGCACCACCGCGCCGCCGCGGACGAACAGCGGCAGCTTGTCCAGCGGCGCGTCGTAACCGTCCACAGTGGTCGGGCCGGTGTAGGTCTTGCCGCTCCAGTAGTCCACCCAGGTGCCCTTGGGCAGGTAGATGCCGTTGCGCACGGACGAATTGTCGTAGACCGGGGCGACCAGGAAATCCGTGCCGGACAGGAATTCGTGCTTCGCCTTGTCCGTCCACACGTTCGGGTCGCCGGGGTATTCCAGGGCCAGCGGCCGGACCTGCCCGACGCCGGTCTGGTGCGCCTGCACCGAATAGCTGTAGGTGTAGGGCAGGAGCCGTTCCTTGAGCAGCAGGTACTTGCGGTTGATCGAAGTGTAGGGCTCGCCCTGGCGCCAGGGCTGCTTGTCGGATTTGGCCCAGCCGTCCATCGTCATCGCGACCGGGAGGAAGGACTTCCACTGCAGGTCGCGGACGTAGGTCTGCGGGCTGCCGCCGAAGATGCCGTCGATGTCGCCGGTGTTGTAGGCGATGCCGGACAGCGTCGAGCCCGCGTAGGTCGGGATCTGCCATTTGATGTAGTCGTAGGACCCGGACTGGTCGCCGCTCCACAGCACGCCGCAGCGCTGCGCGCCCGCCCAGCTCACCGGCTGCCAGACGAACCCGCGCGCGTCGCTGTTGTCCTCGATGCCTTTGTGCGCGGTGTCGCAGGCGTCGAGGGCGAACTGGTAGCCGGGGCCGACCCAGGCCACGTCCAGCTTGCGCACCCGGACGCCCGCCTTGACCTCCTCGGCCTGGTTGGGCACGCCGTTCTCGGTCCACAGGCCGAGCTGCATTTTGTTGTCCCGCAAGCCTTCGCCGGTCTGCTGAAGGTTTTCGTAACCGCAGCCGTAGCCGTCGTTGACCAGCATCCAGCCGTTGGGCATGCCGTGTTCGGGATAGCCTTCGGCCACCTTCACCGCGTCGAGGGTGTGCCGTTCGCCGCGGTTGGCGTTGTGCAGGTAGCAGTCGGAATCGCCGGTCTCCAGGCCGTAAATGGGCGGGAGGAAGGGTTTGCCGACCAAATCGGTGTAGC
Source organism: Amycolatopsis sp. NPDC054798 (assembly GCF_053611505.1). NCBI lineage: Bacteria > Bacillati > Actinomycetota > Actinomycetes > Pseudonocardiales > Pseudonocardiaceae > Amycolatopsis > Amycolatopsis sp. NPDC054798. The sequence continues at coordinate 2,624 of NZ_JBSHAM010000006.1, forward strand.
CCGAGACGACGTCCTTGAGCCCGTCGCCGACGACGTAGGTGGCGTCGAAGCGGCGCTCGTCGTGGGTCGTGCGGACCGGATCGGCGAACGAGTAGCTGCCGGGCGCGAAGGTGTTGCGCAGCACGCCGTACCCGGCCGTCGAGGCATAGAACGGCTGGGAGTTGGGTGCGCCGCCGTCGTTCCAGTTGTCGTCGGCGAAGATCTTGATGGTCTGGTCGCGGTGGCTGAAGCGGCCGTTCTGCTCGCCGCCGCCGACGTACTGCTCACTCGCGCCGCGCACGAGCGTCTGCGTGGTGGTTTCCCCGGTCCAGGACAGCGGAGCGGACTCGGCCCAGAGCTGCTTGCGGTCCGCGCCGTCGTAGAGGGCGAACTTCAACGGGTGCTTGTAAGCGCGAAGCGTGGCCTTGCCGGTGCCGATGGCCCAGTACGCGCCTCGGTCTGTGCGCATCGGCACCGCGGGGGCTTTTCCGTTCGGCAGCACGATCTTGCTGCCCGCCGGATCGGTGAAAGTGCCGTCCGGCGCGAGCCAGACCCGGACCGCGGCCGCGGTGGGGAAACTGACCCGGACGGCCGCCTTGCCCGCGGTCAGCGTGGTCACCGGGCCGTCGGCGGAGAGCCCGGTCAGGTCGCCGAGCTGCCCGGCCGGGGCAGCAGCGGCCTGGGCGGTGGCGGGAGTCGCGACGGCCAGCAGGACCAGCACTGTGGCCAGACATCGAAGGGGATGCATGTATTTGCTCATTGCGTACCTTCCTTGCGCATTAAAATGCACATTGCGCTCTTGTATAGCGCACTGAGGCAGCGAAGTCACCGGCCGAAGCGGTGGAGCAGACTTCCGTCGGTATCGGGTGCACCGGTCGCTGGCGTGCCGGATTCCGCGTGCGGTCAGCGTGCCGCCGGAGGCGCGCTCCCGTGGCGACCGCCCGTTTCGCGGAGCGGGTGCCCGCCGCGTCAGATCTGTTTGGCGGCAGGCTGAATCCCGTGCGGTGCCGCCTTACGGTGCCGCGTCAGCCTGGTCCCGAAGCCCCCGTTCGCCTCACCCGGCCAGCAACTGGAGCAGCCGCGCCGTCTCGGCCGCCACCGCGGAGCGGCCGAGCCGCACGTACTTGCGCGGGTCGACCGCCTCGGGCTGCTCGTCCAGGAACTGCCGCACCGCGCCGGTGAACAACCCGTTGAGATGTGTTGAGATATTGATCTTCGCCATCCCGCCGGTCACCGCGCCGCGCAGTTCGTCGTCGGAAAGGCCGGAGGACCCGTGCAGCACCAAGGGAACCGGGACGGCCTCCCGCAGCCGCGTCACCAGCCCGCGGTCGATCCGGGCGGTGCGCGACAGCATCGCGTGCGACGTCCCGACCGCCACGGCGAGCGCGTCAATCCCGGTGGCAGCGACGAATTCCGCAGCCTCGGCCGGGTCGGTGCGGGCTCCCGGCGCGTGCACGCCGTCCTTGCCGCCGACCTCGCCCAACTCGGCTTCCACGGCGATTCCCGCTGCGTGGCAGAGGTCCGCGACCGCGCGGGTGCTGCGCACATTGTCCGCATAGGACAGTCTCGAACCGTCGTACATCACGCTGTGCACTCCGAGCTCGACGCCTTCGCGGACCAGGCCGGTGTCCTCGATGTGGTCGAGATGCACGAGCACCTCCACCGACGCTCGGCGTGCGATCTCCAGCGAAGCCGCGGTGATCGGAGCCAGCCCGCCGTGGTATCTCACGCAGTTCTCGCTGATCTGCAATATCACCGGCAACCGGGCCTGTTCGGCTCCCGCGACGATGGCCTCGGCGTGCTCCAGCAAGATCACGTTGAACGCGCCGACCGCACCGCCGCGGTCCTGGGCCGAGGCGAGCAACCGGGCGAGGGCGGGTCGGGTGATCATGCGGATTCTCCGTTCAGGAATCTGCGATAGGCGGGAAGATCGATCTCGCCGGCGACCGGGCGCAGCACCGCGGCCGCACCGGCTGCCGCCGCATGGCGCAGCGCTTCGGCCAACGGCAGTCCGCGCACGAGCGCCGCCGCCAGACCGGCGGTCGCCGCGTCCCCGGCACCGGTGGGATTGCCGCACACCCCGGGCACGACGGGAGCCGAGACCACACCGGACGGCCCGTAAGCGGCGATGCCGTCCTCGCCCCGCGACACCACGACCAACCCGGCACCGAGCCGGGACAACGTCGCGGCCCCCGCGCTTTCGTCAGCGGCTCCGGTGGCCGAGAGCAGTTCCTGCCGATTCGGTTTCACGTCGGCCCCGGCCCGGGCGGCTGCCAGCAAAGCGGGCCCCGACGAATCGACCAGCGTCCGGACCCCGGCGTCCCGGGCCAGCCGGACCCACTCGCCGACCAGTTCCGGCGCGGCGTTTCGAGGCAGGGAACCGGAAATCACGAGCAGTTCCGCGTCCCGCAGCCGCGTGGCGAGCAGAGCCGAGAACGCTTCCCATTCCGTTGTGGACAGCGGGGGCCCCGGCTCGACATACACCGTGGGATGGCCGTCGCCGGTGATCGTGACCGTCGACCGGGTCTCGGCTTCGCACGGCGTCGTGTCGAACGGAACAGCCAGCGCCGAGCCGAGCCAGCGGCCCGCGTCGCCGCCGAGCGGAAGCACCGCGCGCACCGGAATGTCCAGTGCGGCAAGGACATGGGCGACATTGACGCCTTTGCCACCGGCTCGCCGCTGGACGTCGAGCACCCGGTTCGTGCCGCCGGGGGTGTGGGCGCCGACCCGGTAGGTGATGTCGACCGCGGGATTGGGCGTGGCGACGACGATCATCGCAGCGCCAGAAGCGTCGCGCCCACCACCGCGGCCCGATCCCCATGGTGCGCCTGGACAATCGCGGGTGCCCGCAGCGCCCCGAGCCGATGCGCGACCTCGCAGGCGAGCGGATCGAGCAGCAGAGCGCCCGCTTCGGCGAGGCCGCCGCCGACGACCACAGTGGAACATCCGGCGACAGCGGTGGCCCAGGCGATCGGCTCCGCAAGCGCGCGGACGCACTCGTCCCACGCTTCGACCGCCACGGGGTCTCCGTCTCGAACCCGCGCGGCGACGGCGGCCGCGTCCGGTGCCCCGGCGCGGCGCGCGAGCCCGGACGCCGACGCGACCTCCTCGACGCGGCGTCCGTCGGGCTGCCGGATCTGGCCGACTTCGCCCGCCCACGGGCCCGCGTCGAGTATCTCGCCGCGCACCACGAGCGCGGTCGCGAAACCGGTGCCGACCGGCGCGAACAGCACCGGACCCGAGGCCCCGGCCGCCGCGCCGGTGCGTGCCTCGGCGAGCGCCCCCGCGCGGACGTCCTGCCCGAACGCGAGCGGGATGTCGAGGCGGGCGGAGACGAGGTCGCGGACGGGGACGTCGTCCCAGCCGAGGTTGACCGCCTTCACGCATCGCCCGGCGCGCTCGTCCACGATCCCCGGGACGACCAGCCCCGCCGCGTCGACCGGATGCCGCGCGACGGCGCGGGCCACCAGTTCGGCGAGCGCTTCGGGATCGCCGAACGGAGTCGGTTCGCGCCATTCGGCGAACACGGAACGGCCGTCGGTCACGCGCATCTTGACCGTCGTGCCGCCGACGTCGATGCCGAGGACGGCCATCAGGCGAGGATGACCGAACGGGTCAGGGACCGCGGACGGTCGGGGTCGAGCCCGCGCCGCCGCGCCACCGCGACCGCGAACCGCTGCGCCACGACCAGCCCGGCGAGCGGGTCGAGGTCGTGGTGCACGAACCGGGCCCCGGTGCGGGCGATCTCGCCGGCAAGCCCGTCCGGGGTCTCGCCGAACGACCACACGAGCCGTCCGGGCTGCGCGATGGCGATCGGGCCGTGCCGGTAGTCCATCGCCGGGTAGGCCTCGGCCCAGAACTGCGCCGCTTCCCGGGTTTTCAGCGCGGCCTCGCAGCTGATCCCCACTGCCGCGCCGCGCCCGATGAAGGTGACCTGTTCAGCGTCGAGCAGGTCGTCGATCGGTTCCAGGAGCGCGCGCTCAGCCTGCCGCGCCAGCTCGTTGACGTCGTCGCCGAGCCCCGCGCGAAGGAGGGCGAGCGTGCTCGTCGCGAAGCGGGTCTGCACCACCGAGCGCTCGTCGGCGAACGGCAGCTCGATAACCTCCGCTGCTGCTGATGCCGCAGGCCCGTCGCCCACCGCGGTGATCAGCGTGGTGCGCTGCCCGGCAATCGAGGACAGCAGCTCGATGATTTCGGTCGTGGTGCCGGACCGGGAGATCGCGACCACGCGGTCGTAGTCGCGGCCGGCCGGGTACTCGGAGCCAGCGAACGCGTCCGTGACGCCGAAGCCCCGCTGCTCCCGCGCGGCGGCGTAACTCATCGCGACGAACCAGCTGGTGCCGCACCCGACCACGGCCACCCGCTCGCCAGGCTGCGGCAGCGCCGCCCCAGCCGCACAGCCCGCCGCGGCGAGCCACATCCGCGGCTGGGAGGCCAGCTCGGCGGACATGAAGGAACCAGACCTCGGCGCGTCGGCCGCGGGGGACTCGGAAGAGAACGACTCGGGGGAAGACGGCTCTGACATGAAGGCCCTTCGATCCGTGAGCGGCAGAGTGTGCGCGGGCCTCAGTGTAGACGATCGTTTGTGCTTGAAGTAAGCGATTTACGTCATCTTCAATCATCACGTGCGGCTGTCCTTGGCTGGCGTGGCCCTGGGGCGGCAGCTGGGAGTGGAAGCCAGATTGTACTGAGCGGTATGTTTTGTCCGGTTTCATACCGGCCAGGACTCCGATCCACAGTGGACGCTTCGGCTGAAAGCGCGCCGAGCCAACGCGATCCGCCGGAAGTGCCGGGCAAGCAGCCGAAGAACGGCGCGGAAGGGGCTTGGCCGACCTGCTGGCCGGTCGAGGGGCAGGTCTGGTGTTGGAACATGAGCAGGTCAGCGCGGGGCAATCGCGTGCGCAGCTGGTGAGGCTGATCGAGGAGCCGTCGTTCGCCGAGTCCGCGGAGAAGGTGCGCCCGCAGGTGTTGGAGGTTCCTGTGCCCGCCCGGATCGTACCGGAGCTGGAACGGCTGGCGGGCATCCGGGAGCGACGGCTGAGGCCCGGCGTGTATGCGGGGAACGTCAAGAATCATCGCCAGGACGCGACGGCAGCGGAGCGATTCGCGGACAAGAACCAGCAGGTCGGCGCACAGCCCGGCTTGCTCGCCGACCTGGTCGGCAGTGCGCGGCGTTCAGCAGTGACGGAGCCCTGCACCACCTGGCGGCTGGCCAGCGGTGCCTGCCAAGGCCACGTGCCACGCCTGCGAGAGCAACTGCGCGTTCGCCGTGCCGCTCTCGTTTCAGTATTCCGCGCCGAGGCGAGCGCTCCAGTCATCCCAGTTCACGGCCCAGCACCGTGAGGGTCAACGCGAGTCTGACGGCCGCATCACCACCGCAGTGGCCACTGTGGACACAGCCAGCAGCACCACGACACAACCCGCCGCGATCGACAGCAGCGGACCCCATGGCAGGTCGAGCGGGATGTCGAGCCCCGCCGACCGTACCGCCTGCCACAGTCCGCCCACGGCCAACGCGACCGCCGCGGCTCCCAATACGAGACCAGTGAGCGCGATTCCCGCGCCCTCCCACAGGACCATCCGCAACACTTGCGCGCGTTGGGCGCCGAGCAACCGCAGCTGGCTGAACTCGCTCGCGCGCTCGCCGAACGACATGGTGACCGTGTTGGCGACGGCGAACAGCGTGTACAGCAAGGCGAACCAAGCCAGCAGTTCCGCGCCGATTCGCATGCCGTCCTCACGGAACCCCGCTGCGGTCGCCAGCCACGCTGCCGTCGAAGTCACCCGGTAGCCCTTAGCTGCCAACAGGTTTTCCACCCTGGCGGCGTCCGCCGGAGTGTTGAGCGCCACGTGCAGGGCGGGCGGACGGGTGCCGAGCGTTCGGTGTTCGGCCACGAGCTGTTCCGGGAGGAGCAGGGGAGTGGTCAATGGCGGGCCGTCGTAGAGCGCCACCACCTTGACCGGAACCGTTGCGCCGTCGGGCATCCGAAGGCTCACGGAGTCGCCGGTCGTCAAGCCGAAGCCTGCTGCCTGCTGTCTTCCCAGCATCGCGGCCGAGCCGGTGAGCTGAGCCAGGTCGCCGGTGATCGTGCCCAAGCCGAGTACGTCGGAGACGCCTTTCCCGGCGACGCCGACGGCAGCCACCTCCCTGTTTGTGCGGTGTACCAGCACGCTGACAGTCGCGTCTTCGAGCAGCACCGCGGCGCGGACACCCGGCACAGCGGTGTCCAGGTTGCCCCCGCTAGCCCGCAGTTGCGACGTGTAAAGCTTCGCCGCGCTGGCCCGTCCCGCAGCTCCGAGCAGGTCCGTGCCCGCGAGCAGGGAGCCGGTGATTCCGATCGTGACCAGGACGGGAGCCGCGCAGGACGCGGTCCGGCGGATCGCGGCGCGCAGGTTCTCCCGCGCCAGCAGACCGCTGGCTCCGGTGAAGGCCGCCAGAGGTGCGACCACCAGCCCGGTGAGCCGCGGGACGAACGCGGGCGCGAGCAGTGCCAGGCCGACCACGATCGGCTGGGCGGTGAACAGGGCGAGCGGAAGCCGGCCGTCCGGGGGCACGCGCGGCAACAGCAACACCAGCCCCAGTCCGGCGGCAAGGCCCAGCACCCCGGGAATCCACCGGCCGCGCGGGATCGGCCGGGTGTCCACGGCCGCCTCCCGGAAGGCTTCCACCGGCCGGATCGCTCCGGCCCGGCGCGCGGCGGGCCACGCGCCGAGGATCGCGACTGCCAGGCCGAGCACGAACGCCACCAGCATCGGCGCGATCAGCCGCGACGGCGTCAGCGGCAACTCGATGCCGGCGGGCAGCACCTGCCTCCATACCAGGACGTCACTGAGCACCGAGGTGAGCGGGACACCGAGCACCGCGCCCGTCGCTGCCGCCGCCGTGCCGAGAACCGTCGTCTCCGTCAACACCATCCGGCGCACCTGACCGGGATCGGCCCCGGCCATCCGCAACAACGCCAACTCGCGGCGACGCTGCGACACCGTGAACGAGAAAGTGCTCGCCACGATGAAAATCGTCAGGAATCCGCCGATGCCGGCGAACAGTGCCAGCAGATTGCCCGCCTCGGCCAGTGCCGTGCGGGCGGCCGTTCCCTCTCCGTCTCCCGACACCGCGATCACCGCGCCGGACGCGGAAATCATGGCCACGCCGAAAACCAGCGTGAGGAACGCTCCCGCGAACGACACGCACCGGCCGCGCAGGGTGTGCAAGGTGATCCACAGCATGTCAGCCGACTTCCTTCGGCGCGGTTTCTTCCAGCGCGGTCATCAGGTCGGCGACCAGCGGAGCGGTGGGATCGTCCAGATGACCGGATATCCGGCCGTCCGCCAGGAACGTGACCCGATCGGCGAACGCGGCCGCTACCGGGTCGTGCGTCACCATCACCACGGTCTGGCCGTCGTCATCGACGAGTTTCCGCAGCAGTTCGAGCACCTGACGGCCGTTGCGGCTGTCCAGGGCACCGGTCGGTTCGTCGGCGAACACCACCTCGGGGTCGCCGGCCAACGCACGCGCGATCGCCACCCGCTGCTGCTGGCCACCGGACAACGAGGCTGGCCGGTCGCCGGTCCGGTCGCCCAGCCCGAACTGTTCGAGCAGCCGGTGCGCCCGGTCGGCTTCCACCCTGCGCCGGGCCAGCCGAAGCGGCAGCGCCACGTTCTGCACTGCCGTCAGTGCCGCCACCAGGTTGAAACTCTGGAACACGAACCCGATCCGGTCCCGGCGCAACGCGGTGAGCTTCCGTTCGGACAAGGCGCTGATTTCGGTGTCCCCCAGGAAGACCGCGCCGTCGGTGGGCCGGTCCAGGCCGGCCGCGCACTGCAGCAGCGTCGTCTTGCCGGAACCGGACGGACCCATGACGGCGGAGAACGTGCCCCGGCGGAATGTCAGGTCGATCGCGTTCAGCGCCACCACCTCGTGCGGGGCGGTGCCGTGCACTTTTGTCAGGCGCACCAGACGAACAGCCTCAGCCGATGGCGAAGATCCCATACGCTGAAGCCAACCCTGGTTCAAGCTTCGGCACACGGGCCCAGGCAGGTGTTCAGGAGTAGTGCTGGATATACCCCGCGTCCGGACCGGCCGTCCTATGGTGGTTTCCGACGGAGGGGGCCGTGGTGCGCGACAGGTCGAGAGCCGGCGTTGTGCGTTCGGCGGCGTACTTGCTGAGCGGGGTTCCGCTGGGCGTTGGTTGCCTGCTGGCCATCGTGGCGACGGCCGGCGTGGGAGTGGCTTTGACGCCGGTGGCGATCGGGTTGGGACCGTTGCTCCTGTTGTGCCAACTGGGAATACCCGTCGCCCGGCTGGAGCGGCGCAGGCTGCGGTGGGTGAGCCCGGCGCCGGTGCCGGTCGCCCTCCGCTCGCCGGGCGCGGGCGGTTGGTGGCGGCGGTCGAAAGCCCGGTTGCGGGAACGGGCCACCTGGCAGGAACTGGGTTACACCGCCCTGCTCGCCACGCTGCTGTGGGTGTTCGATCTGCTCGTCGTGCTGGTGGGCGTGATCTTGCCTTGCGCGATGATCCTGGCACCTTTGGTGGTGGCGTTTTCCCCGGCCGAATGGGTGCCCTCCGGGGCTGCGATGGTGCGCAGCGGCCTCGCTTGGGTGATTGTGCCGCTCGGGGTGATCGCACTGGCGGTCGCCGTGTTCGTGCTGCCCGCGGCGGCAGCGGCGCGGGCCAGGGTGACTCGGGTGATGCTGGAACCGGCGCGCGGCGACGACGAGTTCGAACTGGTGGAAGTGCGGCGTTCGCGTGCTCGGATGGCGGACCAGCACGAGACCGAGCGCCGCCGGATCGAACGCGACCTGCACGACGGCGCCCAGCAACGGCTGACCTCGCTCGCGATGGTGCTGGGCCTGGCCCGCACCGGACTGGACGCCGGAAGCGGCCCCGGCGCCTTGGTCGAGCGCGCCCACACCGAGGCGAAACTCGCGTTGGCGGAACTCGGCGACCTGATCCGCGGAATCCATCCCAAGATTCTTTCCGACCGGGGGCTGGACGCCGCGCTGGGAGACCTGGCGGACCGGTGCGCCCTGCCGGTGCGGCTGGACACCGCGGTCGGTGTGAGACTGCCGGATTCGGCGGAGAGCGCCGCCTACTACGCCGTGAGCGAAGCCCTGACCAACGTCGTCAAACACAGCGGCGCGGACCGGGCCGAGGTCGTCGCGCGATACCAGGAGGGCGTGCTGCTGGTGGAGATCCGGGACAACGGCCGAGGCGGCGCCGACCAGCACGCGGGCGGCGGCCTGACCGGGTTGGCCGACCGCTCGGCGGTAGTCGGCGGAACGGTGGCGCTGGCCAGTCCTCCCGGCGGCCCCACGGTGGTGCGCGTGCGCATCCCCGGCGAGCCCCTGCCGTGACCGGGCTGCGCATCGCGGTGGCCGAGGATTCGGTGCTGCTGCGCGAAGGACTGGTGCGAATCCTGGAGTTCTACGGCCACCGGGTGGTCGTCCAAGCGGGCACGGCTCCGGAACTCCTGGCAGCACTCGCCCGGACGGAATGCGACCTGGTGATCACCGACGTCCGGATGCCCCCGGGCAACACCGACGAAGGACTGCGCGCGGCCCTGCGGTTGAGAACCATCCGCCCGGCCCTGCCGGTGCTCGTGCTAAGCCAGTACGTGGAGCAAACCTATGCGGCCGAACTCCTGAGCTCCGACTCCGCGGCAGTCGGTTATCTGCTGAAGGATCGCCTCGGCGACATCGACGTCCTCGCCGACGCGATCCGCCGCGTCGCCTCCGGCGGAACGGTGATAGATCCCCAGGTGGTCCGCCAGCTGCTCGCCAGGAACCGGGAAAGCCCCGCGCTTTCCCGCCTGACCGCCCGCGAACGCGAAGTGCTGGACCGCATGGCCCAAGGCGCGAGCAACGCGGCGATCGCGACCCAGCTGTCGGTCACCGAAGCGGCGGTGGCCAAACACATCGGCAACATCTTCGCCAAGCTGGAGCTGCCCGTCGCCCCCGACACCCACCGGCGAGTCCTGGCGGTCCTGACCTACTTGCGCGAAGCACCCTGACCCGCCGGTAGACCGGGTCCGCGTTCGCCCAGGGCGCACCGGCCGGTGCCTAGGCGAGTGGGAATAGGGTACGGCGGTGAAATTACTGGACTTCGAAATCACGCGCCATGATTCGTTTGTCCACGAACCGGCCGTTCCCGTCGTGTCCGTTGCGTTGGCGGACGGTGTCTTTGACTACGCACGGGCCAAGTTCCTGGAGTTGCTCTTGTTCCTGGTCGGCGACGACGGCCAGCCGGAGCGCGCCGAACGCGAAGGGCGAGATCTTGCCGCTGAATGCGTGGCAGCGGCGAAACCCGGGATCTGGTTGCTGTACGCGGAGATGTTCTCGGGACGGCGGGCGGATGCCGCGGCGTATGCGTACGAGACACTCTCTCTCATCGAAGAGGATGAAGAACGACTCGATCTTGCCCGGGTGACTGCCAGCGAGCTTCTTCCTTGGGATTTGCGGTGGAGGCGAATGACCCGCATCGGAAGCGACCGTCCCAAGTGGACACACACCCACGACGCGACGCCCCCCGTCGTCCGATCACCGCAGCATCGACCCGACTGAACGAACCACACCCGCCCCCGCCGCTACGCCTTCCGGGCGCGGGATTGCGACAAACGTGAACCTACCTTCGTCGGTGTCGCGCTGACCCGAAACTGTTCGAGAATCACAAACCTGAGGTTGATCACGTTCCGTTTCAACGACGAAACGGTCCGCCGAACCGGAGGGTCCCGTTCCGGTCGCCCGACGCCCAGGGAGGAGATGCCTCCGCACCTAGCCGAGCCCGGCACCGAATCCGGAGGTCCGGATGCGGACTCCCCATCCGGTGCACGTCCTTTCTCTCCCGTTCCGCGCAGGAGGAAACACATGCGATCCACCCGTTCCCGGCTGAGCGTCCTCGCCGTCGGCTCGTTCGGCGCGCTTGCCCTCGCCATGACCGCCGTGCCCGCCGCTTCCGCGGCGGCGACACCGGCCGCGGTCATGAACAGCCTCGGCACCGCCACCGGCGGCCACTATCTCGACGACAGCGGCGCCCCGGTCGTCACGGTGCTGAACGACACCGACGCGGCCAAGGTGCGCGCGTCCGGCCTGAAGGCGGAGGTGGTGCGGTACAGCCTGGGCCAGCTCGGCACGGTGAAACAGCGTCTGGACGCCACCGGCGGCGTGCCCAGCGCCGGCTGGGGCCTCGACCTCGCCCACAACCAGGTCGTCGTCGACGTCTACGACGCCACTCCGAAGGCCGAGAAGGCCGCGCTGCTTGAAACTGCCCGCCAGTACGGCGACATGGTCCGCGTCGAACACCATCCCGGTGCCATGTCGTTGTTCATCAAGGGCGGCGACCTGATCAGCAACGGCCAAGCGTCCTGCTCCAACGGGTTCAACGTGGAGAAGGACGGCAAGAAGCTGCTCCTCTCCGCGGGCCACTGCGAAAAACTCGGCGGCGGCGGTCCGTGGAACGACGGCAACACCGTCGACGCGGTGTTCCCCGACGAAGACAACATGCTCGTGGAGAACGCTTCGGGCGAGGGGCCGAGCGAGATCAACGACGGCACCAAGATCACCGAGTTCGCCGACGCGACGGTGGGCGAGCAGATGAAGCGGTCCGGGATCACCTCCGGCGTGACCTCGGGCGAGGTCACCAAGGTCGACTACACCTTCGAAGCGGAGGGTTACACGGTCTACCACGAGTTCTGCACGACCGCGCACTCCGACCACGGCGACTCCGGCGGTCCGGCCTACGACGGGGGCAAGGGCCTCGGCACCCTCTCCGGCGGAGACACCCAGACCTCGTGCTTCTTCCCGGCCACGCTGTCCGCCAAGCGGTACGGCGTGACGCTGCCTCAGTCCTGACCCGCGGGTGCCGTCGGGAGGCGCTGGTCCTCCCGACGGCTGCCCCGCAGCAGGAAAGGCATACTGCTAGGGGGTGCCCGACGCGGTCGTCGCGATGCCGCCGTCTGCCGCGATGATGGTGCCCGTGAGGTAAGAACCGGCCCGGCTGGCGAGAAACACGGCGATGCCTGCCATGTCGTCGTCGCGGCCGAGCCTGCGCAGAGGGGTCGCCGCCGCGATCGTGTCGCCGATGGCGTCGAGCGTGGACGCCATCATCTGCGACGGGAACACTCCCGGGGCTACCGCGTTTACCGTGACGTGCTGCGGGCCCAGTTCCCTGGCAAGCACTCTGGTGAGCTGATGGAGTCCCGCTTTGCTGCTGGCGTAGGAGTAGTTGGGCGACTGGGCGACGTGGATGGCGGCGATGCTGCCGATGTTGACGACCCGCGCGGGATCATCGGCGGAGCCTGCCCTGCGAAGTGCCGGGAGCAGCGCCTGCACCAGCCAGAACGGCGATTTGAGGTTGAGGTCGAGCACCGTGTCCCAGGCCTCGTCCGGGAACGTCTCCAGCGGTTCGCGCCACATCGCTCCCGCGTTGTTCACGAGGATGTCCAGGCGTTCCGACTCGGCCTGGACAAGGTCAGCGAGACGCAGGCATTCGTCGTGCCTGGACAGGTCGGCGGGAATGGCTTGGACGTCGCCGAATTCGGACAGCAGACGCTGTGCCTCCGCGCACGCGTCCGCGTTGCGCGAGCTGATGACGACACGGGCGCCAGCCTGGAGAAGGCCGCGCGCAATCATCATTCCGATGCCCTTGGTGCCGCCGGTGACAAGGGCGTGCTTTCCGCTCAGATCGAATAGGTCTGCGTGAGCGGTGAATTGGTTTCCTGCCATTGATTTCTTCCTCTGCAAGGCATGCGACGCTTTCGTCCAGGCTGGCAGGCGTCCTGGACGTCCGGGAGACCCTGGCGATACAGGTACCGCGAGAGCCACCCTTGCTGTATCGCGGCTAGGCATCGTCATCGTGAAACGACAGGGCAGGCCGCGCTGTGTGCGGGCCGGAACGCGAACACGTCCGGCCCGCACATGGAGTTAAGCGTCACCGCCGAGGAGGAAGTCTTCGGCGCGACGGGCGGTCCCGGCGTCAGGATCGCTGCGGGTGATCGAGTGCCAGCAACATCGCCGCCGACCAGCTGAAGCCGCGTGAGTTCATCGGCGCGCCGGTGGCGGGGTTGTAGTTCTCCATCAACGGCCCGTTGCCCGACATCCCGGCCGCGTTCGAGCGCAGCTGGTCGGCCAGTGCTGCTGAGTCGGTGCCGTATCCGTAACGCTGCAAGCCCGCCAACGCGAAGTACGCGTGGTCGATCCACACCGCGCCGCGCCAGTAGCCGGTCGGCTGGTAGTACGGCGAACTCGCCGAGGTGGTGGGGAACGGCAGGTGGGTGTCGAATTCGTTGGGGGACAGGAGGTTCTTCCGCGCTGCTGCCGCCTGGCCGGGAGTTGCGACGCCGGCCCACAGGGGGATGACGCCTTCGATTCCCTTGCCGCGTGCGGTCAGCCGTCGGCCGGTGCCCAGTTCCGTGTCGTAGAACCAGCCGGTGGCCGGGTCGAACATGGTGCGCTGGACGGCGGCCGCGACGCTGGCCGCCGAGGCGCGGTAGGACCGGGCGGCCTGGCGGTCGCCAAGCCGGTCGGCGATCAGCGCCAGGGTCTTTTTGTCCATCACCAGGTAGGAGTTGAGATCCACCGACTCCTGGGCGAGCGACGAACCGACGACCTGGCCGGACGCCGAGGTGTTGTCCACGACGGTGGTGCCGAGTTTCGCGTCGAAGCGCGGCGCGTTGTCCATTCCGCTTTCCCACGCCGCCGCCAGGCGCTTGTCCTCGGCGGTCGCGTTGGCCTTGTCGACGGTGGCGCCGTACTCGGCGAGGCCGTTGCGGTCGTGGTCGCGGTTGCGGTACCACCAGGCGTGGTAGGCGGCCAGCTTCGGGTACATCTCGCGCAGGAACCCGAGATCGCCGTTGCGCTGGTAGACCGACCAGACCGCCCAGGAGGCGAGCGGCGGCTTGGAGTTGCGCTCGTTCCAGTTGCCGCCGCCGCGGGCGGGGTCGTTGTAGAAGACGGCGTCCGGGATCATCCCGGCGTCCTGCGGACGGGCCGCTGACCTCGTGGTCACCTGGTAGTCGAACATCGAGCGGATCTGGGATTCCGCCAGCGCCGGATCGAACACCGCGGTGCCGACCGCCTGCTTCCAGGTGTCCCACGCCCACAGGCCGTTGAACCACTTGTTGGAGATCGCGGGCGTGATGCCGTCGTGCTTCAACGCGCCCGCCGCGCTGCGCCAGTTGGTGATCAGCGTTTCGGTCGCCTTCACCGCCAGCCGCCGCCGGTCCGGCGGCACCCCGTGCGTGGCCGCGGCGACGTAGCCGTGCCAGCGAGCGTCGTTCTCGGCGACAGTGCGCCACGGCTGAGCCAACGCGCGCCTCGCCGCCGGAGCGTCGGCGGCGGCCTCGGCGGGGGTGAAGGTGTAGGACTCAGTCCAGGTCAGCGTTCGCCGGCCGTGCGGGCCGAGGAGCAGAGGTGCGTCGCGGGTGGTGGTGTACGTGTCGCCGGTGACCGTTGTGGTCACCGGGTCCGCGTGCGTGACCTGGAACCGTTCGGTGCCGTCGGTCAGGTAGTCGTTCGTTTCGCGCACCTTGGCGAAGCCGACCGCGACCCCGTCCTTCGTCGCGGAGAGCCGGGGAGCGCTGTGCTGGGGTCCGGTGTCCGGCCGCAGCAGCGTGCCGCTCCAGCCCGCGCCGACCGACCGCCACCGGTACCCGGTGTTCTCCACAGTGGCCTGGACCAGTGCGGTGCGGTTGCTGGCGTAGCGCAGTTCCATGACGACGCGCAGACCGTCGACCTCGAAGCTCTGCCTCAGCGCGCCGGGCAGCGAGCTGAATGCTGGGCCGCGAGCGTCGGCGAGGTTGATCGGGCGTCCGGCTTCGCTCAGGTTGAGCCTGCTGAAACCGGCGCTCAGCCACCACGGGTACTCCTGCGCGAGGTACAGCGGCCCGGTGAACGCGCCGTAGGACGCGGTGTCGCCGACCTTGGGCAGCGCGTAGGCGTGCCACGCGCCGCGGTCGGCGAATACGTTGATGTCGCTGACATCGCCGCCAGCCGAGCCGGGCAGCGCCGACGTGGGCACGCCCTGCACATCGAGCACGTCCGCGTAGGACGAGGCGGCCCGGCCCCCGGAGGACTCGGCCGCGACCGCGGGCGGCGGGAGAAGGAGCGCGGCGCCGACGGTGATCGCCGCGAGAGCTGTGCGCGAACGGAACATGAGCACCTTCCTGAGCGGGGAACCGAGAGCGGGATCGCCCGCGGCCGCAACGGCTCTGGGCACCGCTTCTCCGCATCAACGGGGGACGATATCGCCTGGCTGCCAATAAGCCTGGACAGGACCCGATCTTGGTCAGCTCAGCTCTAAGGCGAGTTTCGCACCGGCAGGGACTCATCCCCAGCTCTGGAACCCGTTCAGCGCCGTAACCAGGTACAGCGCGGCCAGCAGCAAGACCGAGGCGATACCGCCCCACCACCCCTTGCGGGACACAGGTTCGGCGCGCCGCCACAGGCTGACTCCGAGGGGGACGAACACCGCGGCGAGGAGCACCGCCGCGATGAAGGTGTTGAGGTCGGTTCCTTTCAGCACTCCGCTGTAGTGGGTCAGCATGAACGCCACGCCGAGTGCGGGCGCCCAGCCGAGCACCCCGGCCCGGTACGCGCCGATCGCGAGCACCGCCCACGCGAGGTTGTCGCAGCCGTCGAGGGTTTGCAGCACGTACCAGGACTGGTAGGTCTCGCTCACTGCCGTCGTCGCGGTCTCCAGTCCTTGCGTGGGAACCAGTTGCAGGGCAAGAAAACTGATGCCGTCCTGGAAGATGCGCACCGTGCTGCCCACGACTGCGGTGGTCGCTCCCCAGAAGGCCCATCCGGGCCGTTCCCGGGCGATCAATCCGGTCAGCGCGAGGAAGGCGGGGATCAGCAGGACCAGTCCGGCGGTGTAAAGGCCGTACGAGGCGAGGATGACTCCCGGCGCGCTGGCCATGGCAGCGAGCTGGGAGGGATAGAAGTAGTCATATCCCGAGCGGATGGCCTCCGCGGTCAGCAGCAGCAACGGCGCCAAGACGAGCGCGGCCCCGCCGAAACGGGATCCCGGCCAGCCAGCGACGGGTGCCGGCGCGTGCACGCGCATGGCCTGACCGGTGCCGCCCAGCAGCAGCCGCCCGGCGACCGCCCCCACCACCAGCGAGCCGACTGTCGTGGAGATGGCTGAGAGTTCGGTTTCGCCCCAGCGCAGTTCACCGACTCCGAACAGTTGGGTCAGCGCGAAGCCGCCCACCCCGCCCACCGTCACGGCCACGGCGAAGACGATGACCGCCCGAAGATCGGACGCGGGGCGGCTCTCGCGCTCAGTCGATGTCGATGTCGTCATCGGCCCACCGTCTCGCGCGGGGTGCCCTGGCGAATCTGACCAGGGTCGGATCTTCCAGGTCCGACCTGGGTGGGACGCGGTGGCTCCGGAGCCGCGATAGCGTGCCGGGATGCCGCAGTTCGCCGGCCTGAACCGGCTCCGGGAGGCCCGGCGTCACCGCCGGGTCGTACTCGACGTCGCGTTGGCGCTGGTTTTGACCTGGCTGGTCCCGTACGCCCTGGATGACCCGCCAGGTCCGCCGTACCAGGGCCCGGCGTGGGTTTCGTGGGCAGTCGGGACAGCGGTGGGGTTGCCGTTGCTGCTGCGCCGCCGCTGGAGCATTCCGGTGCTGGCTTGGGCGGTGCTCGTCGCCGCGTCAGCGACCTTTCTCGGCGTCGGCGGCGCAGGGGTGTTGTGGGTGACCTACGCACCCGCAGCCGTCGCGGCTTACACGGTGGCGAATCTGACCGACCGGACCGCTGTCGCCGTCGCTGCGTTGGCTGTCAGTCTCGCCGCCGCCGCGGTGGCCGTCCCGAGGTTCTACAGCGTCCACGTGCCGACGGGCACCGACGTGCTGCGCAGCGAGGTTCCGCTGTGGTGGCAGTTCGAACTCGGGACCGTGGCTGTCCAGCTCGTCGTGGCCTGGGCGGCCGGGCGGGTAGTCCACATGCGACGCGCGGACCGAGCCGAGTTCGCGCGTCGCTCCGCGGTGGAGGCAGTGGCCGACGAGCGGCTCCGGATCGCCCGCGAGCTGCACGACATTCTCGGCCACAGCATGAGCCTGATCGCGGTCAAGGCGACTGTGGCGGGCCGTCTCGCCGACGAACACCCCGAGCACGCGAAGGCCGCGCTGAGCACCATCGAGCAGACCAGCCAGGCCGCGATGGCCGAGATCCGCCGGATCCTCGGGGTGCTGCGCCCCGCCTCCGACGAGGAAACGGACGGTCCCGCCTTGACCCCATTGCCTGGCAGTGCGGACCTGCCCGCCCTGGTCGAGCGTCTCAGCGGCCCGGGTCTGGAGGTCGACCTCCAGCTGAGCGGAACGGAGAAGCTCGCGCCGGGTGTCGATCTGGCAGTATTCCGGATCGTGCAGGAGGCCCTCACCAACGTTGTCGAGCACTCCGAGTCCCGGCACTGCCGGATCGTCGTGCGCGGGCTGAGCGACGCAGTGCACGTCGAGGTCTCCGACAACGGCCCCTCACGCACAATGCCGCGCGGTCGCCCGGGCGGCGGGCAGGGCCTGATCGGGATGCGGGAGCGGATCGCCGCCTACGGAGGCACGCTGACCGTCGGCCCGGCCGCCCGCGGCGGGTTCCGGGTCGCGGCCGAGATCCCCCGCACCGAGTCGCAGGTCGCCTCATGACGGCCCCGGATCCGGACACCCGCGTCCTGCTCGCCGACGACCACGCGCTCATCCGGGAGAGCTTCCGCGCTCTGCTCGCGGCCGAACCCGGCCTCCAGCCGGTCGGCGAGGCCGGCACCGGCGCCGAGGCTGTCCGGCTGGCCCGGCGCCACCAGCCGGACGTGGTGCTGATGGACGTCCGGATGCCGGACATGGACGGGATCGAAGCCACCCGGCGCATCTGCGCCGATCCCGAGACGGCGTCGGTCCACGTCCTCATCCTCACGACCTTCGACCTCGACGAATACGTCTACGCCGCGCTGCGTGCCGGGGCGAGCGGCTTCCTGGTCAAGGATTCGACCGCGGCCGAGCTGATCACCGCGATCCGGGTGGTCGCCGCGGGAGAGGCACTGCTGGCACCCCGGATCACGCGGCGCCTCATCGCCACGTTCGCCCGCCAAGGACTTTCCGCCGGGCCGACCACCGCGGCCTTGCGGGGCCTCACCGAACGCGAGCGAGAAGTCCTCGCCTTGATCGCGCGCGGCCTGTCCAACACCGAGATCGCCGAGGACCTGTACGTCACGCTCGGCACGGTGAAAACACACGTCGGACGCCTGCTGTCCAAGCTGAACGCACGGGACCGCGCTCAGCTGGTCATCAACGCTTACGAGGCCGGAGTGGTAGTTCCGGGTGCGTAGTCGTACGCCGTTTCGTGCGAAAGGCGTTGCAGCGGTGGAACATCCGCAAACTCCGTTTCAGCCGCCCAATTCGATCGCACGGCGTACGTCGCTGGCGTATGCCGCGGGCTGTTCCCAGGCTGCGAAGTGACCGCCCGCGCGGTGTTCCACGTACTCGCGGAGATTCACGAACGCCTCGGCGTAGCTTCGCGGCTCCGGTTTGGTGTCGTGCGGGAATACGGAGAGCACGGTCGGCGTGTCGATCCGGTCGGGGAGGGTGACCGGTTCGGCGTAGGTGGCGAAAGAGGTGCCGATCGTGCCGGTGACCCAGTAGGCGGTAACCCAGGTGAGAAGCTCGTCCGGAGTGAAGGCCGATCCGTCCGACCAGGACTCCAGCTTCTCGACGATCCACGCCGCGAGCCCGGCGGGCGAGTCGCCGAGGGCGACCGCGAGCGTGTCCGGCCGCGTCGACTGCATCGCGATGTACCCGCCCTCGGCCCGGAACCACTGCGCGGCGCGGCCGAGGTAAGCCTTCGCGTCGGGTGCCAGCTTCGCCGGATCCGCCGTGAACGCGTGCTGCGGGGCGATGTTCGTGAGATGCAGGGCAGCGACCCGGTCCGGATGTTCGGCCGCGAGGAGTTCCGCGACGGTGCCGCCCACGTCGCCGCCGGACACCGTGTACCGCGGATAGCCCAGCTCGTCGAGAGCGTCCGCGACGATCCCGGCAATCCGGTTGGCCGACATGCCGGGCTTGGCGAGCGGAGCCGCGAACGGGAAGCCCGGCAGTGCGGGGACCACCACGTGCAGGTCCGCGAGCAAAGGCAGGACGCGCTCGAACCGCAACACCGAATCGGGCCAGCCGTGCAGCAGCACGACCACCGGGGCGCCGGGATCCGCGGACCGCTGGTGGATCACCCGCAGCTCGGTGTCGCCTGTCTGCACCGTGACCCAGGGAAACTCGCCGATGCGGCGCTCGTGCACGCCCCAGTCGTACCCGTTCGCCCAGCGTTCGAGCAGTTCGTCAAGGCGGGTGCCGCTGATGCCGCGCGTCCCGTCGGCACTCCACGGGCTCGTGACACGCCGCGTCCGCTGGAGTCGTTCCCGCATTTCGCCGTCCATGTGTATCAGCGTACACAAAATGTGTATGCTGATACACATGACCTCGCGCAATGCCGCCGCCACCCGGCAGCGGATCCTGGAGCACGCACAACGCCAGTTCGCCCGGCACGGATACGCGGCGACCACGGTCAAGGGCGTGGCCGACGCGGCCGGCGTGTCACCCAACCTCATCACGCGTTATTTCGGTGGCAAGGACGGCCTTTTCCTGGCGGCGACCCAGGTGGAGATCCCGGTCCTGGACTCCTTCGACGGCGACCGTTCCGCGCTGGGTTCACGTCTCGCGGCGAGCATCGTCCAACGCTGGTTCGGCGCGCCAGGGGAGGATCCGCTGCTCGCGCTGCAACGCGCGTCCGGCGAACGCCCGGAGGCGGCGGAGGCGCTGGCTGCTTTCCTCGACACGAACTCGCTGGAG
The DNA here is from genome assembly GCF_053611505.1 of Amycolatopsis sp. NPDC054798. NCBI lineage: Bacteria > Bacillati > Actinomycetota > Actinomycetes > Pseudonocardiales > Pseudonocardiaceae > Amycolatopsis > Amycolatopsis sp. NPDC054798. Next base: position 22,432 of record NZ_JBSHAM010000006.1, read on the forward strand.
CCGCTGCACCGCTATCTGCGCGACAGCGGCCTGGACGACGCGGACGCCCGCAGCCGAGCCGCGGCGATCGACGCCTTCGTGCTCGGCGTCTCGACGCGCCGCCGAGTCCTGCGTTCCGAACTCGGCGATCCCGCCGATCTCGAGGCATGGCTGGGCACCACTATTCAACGCCTCGCCGACGGGTGACGCATCGGGCAGGGCGGGTCTGGCTCGCGGATTGTGGTTGCCGCGCCTGCACGTCTGTGGCTTTCGGGGGTCAGCTCAGTCTCCTGGCGCTGGCACCGGAGGCGGGCGTAGGCAGGGATCGCCATGCGGTTGTGGTGTGAGGTGCCCTCTGGTCACGAGTGGATAGGTTCGTGGTGCCTTGTTCGTTTGCCGTTGAAGTTCGATGATGCGCAAGGTTCCGTGGCGGCGGCTTGTCTAAGGATGATGGAGGCAGGCCTGAGCAATGGCCCGGAGTCCCGGATGTGGAGCCAAGCCATCAGGGCGGAGCTGATCGCACTACGTGCCGCCAGCTCGGACCGAACCGTGACGCGCGACTGCTCGGCCTCGAGCCGCACCTCGGCGATCACGACATTCACCAAGCTCGGCAACAACTTCCCGGCACACGGGTCCAGCTCTGAACACGCGAACTGAGACGATGTCGATCATGCCGCTAAGCGGACGTGACCTCGTCGCTCCACGGAACACCCCGTGTCGCGGCTCCACAAAACTGAGCCAGATCCGGCTCCCGCCGTCGCAACCACCTGGACGCGGGCTGCTGCTGCCAAGGCCTCTGGGCTTCACGAGTCCGCCCTGCCGACCCAGATCAGACACCTCGAACAGGCTCTCGGCGGACTGCTCCTGCGACGCGCGACGTCGCGCGGCAGGTTGTCTGCCCGGCGAGACCGGCGGATCAGCTTGTTCTTGAACTGGACTGCAGCCTCGGTGGAGCCGCCAATCGCAGCCTTCGCCCACTCCTCGGCACCAGCGGCTAAGCCCGTCATGAACATCTATCTGCCCGACGCGGCGTTGACGGCGTCGCTGAGCAGCTACATTCATCTGAACCGTGCGCGGGAGGAACGCGACGAGGCAGCAGAGGAGCTGGCGAGGGCTTCAGCCGGTTCAGAGCTGGGGAGAGGGGCGTTGACGTGCTGGTCGACTCGCTGGCGGATGCCGGGCGGCAGGCGGTCACCGCGAGCCCGGCCGGCTGCAAGAGCTGTACGAGGAGCTCGGCCTGGAACTGGTCTACAGCACAAAAGAGCGGATGGTCGATGTTGACCATCCGCTCACCCCATAGGGTTAGTACGCGTGTCCGAGGGGCGAGTTGTGCACTATCCACACACCTCAGTGTTCGTGAAGGGGCTGGTCTGATGTCCGCCGCCCATGCGGCGGCTACTCGTGTAGCTGAAGTCCCTGGCCGCACGATTGAGTAGCCGGGTTCGAGGAGGAGACCGTCGAGGTCTTGAGCTTGGAGACCGCATGCCCGTTGTCGGGCCCTGAATATCGATCCCGACGTGCGTCCGCTGAGTTGTGGTCCGCGTGGTGCGTTGGTAGCGATAGCGGTTTCGTAGCTGTCTGGCGAGTGGGATCGCGGGGAGCTCCAGCGGGCGGCGGCGCGGCTGTAGTAGCTGCCAAGCTTAGATGTCCGACGATGGCTAAGTGTTCGGTCGATGGTTAAGCTAGCTGCCCTTTGACGACACCGCGGGGTGGAGTAGGTCTCCGTCCCGCGCTTGCCGTCCAGGGTGCTTTACGGCCTCGGCATCTTGCGTGCGGGGGATTGGGCACGTAGGAAGAGTTGGTGATCGCTGACGCCTTCGCGGACCTCGACCTATACGTCGCCCTGCCCCAAATCTCCGGATTGTGCATGTCCCCGGACGGCACCCGACTCGCCGTAGAGGCAGCTACGCCTGATACTTCTAATTGCCGGTATGTCACCGCATTGTGGCACGTAGATCCGAGTGGGGTCCAGCCAGCACGGCGGTTCACGCGGGGGATCGATAGCGAGTACGGAGCTGCGCTCACCGCATCGGGAGACCTCCTGTTCGTCTCGAAACGCTCCCTCGCCGGGCAGACCTCGGGAGCAGCGGCATTGTGCCTGCAATCGGTAGACGGTGGCGACACCCGCGTCTTGACAGTTTCGCCTGGCGGCGTGAGAGGCGTCGTCGTGAGCGAGTCGGGCCGCGTGCTGTTCGGTTCGGCCATGCTGCCTTCGGCCACCGATGCGGCAAACGACAATGAACTTCGTCGCATTCGGAATGATTCAGGCGTTTCCGCGATCTTGCACGAGGAATTTCCGATCCGGCATTTGGATCACGATCTCGGGCCGGACCGCACTCGGCTGCTCCTGGTGGACCTTGCCAACGGCGAAGACGTGCCGGAGCCGCGTGATCTTACCGGGCATGTCGGGCGGGCGCTAGGAGGCAGGTGCGGCTGGGACATAACCGCAGACGGCGATACTGTGGTGACTGTTTGGGCAGTGGCCGAGGAGGGTGGTTCCCAGCGGTGCACATTGGTGGCGATTGACGTGCGGACTGGAATACGGCGCACGCTCGCCGACCATATCGACTATGAATACGACTCACCAAGGATTTCCCCGGATGGGAGTCAAGTCGCCGTCCTCGTTCAGGAGCGCAATAACCCGGAGGAACCTGGTCGCCACTGGCTGGGCATCGTGCCGATATTCGGCGGCGAGATCCGGCCCTTAACCGTCGACTGGGATCGCAGGCCGCGTTTCGCCCGCTGGATGCCGGACGGGACGGAGTTGGTGACCGATGCCGACGATCACGGCCGCGCACCACTCTTCCGCGTTAACGCCAAGACTGGCCGAATCGCTCGCCTGACCTCGGATGATGCCGGATACACCGACTTCTGGATAGCTCCGGACGGTCAGTGGGTCTACGCGATCCGGTCAGCGATCGACAGTCCGCCACGACCGGTCCGAATCGCGCTCGACGGCTCTTCGACGATCGAGTTCCTGCCGGGTCCTGCCGATACACTGGGGATGGTCGTCGATGTTCCAGGACGGATCGAGGAGGTTGCGACGACCGCTGAGGACGGCACGTGGATCCGTGCGTGGCTCGCCTTGCCCGATCACTGCGGCGAGCCGAAGCCCGCTCCGCTGGTGGTTCAGATACACGGAGGTCCGCTGGCGTCGTGCACCGAGTGGGCTTGGCAGCGGCCAGTGTGGCAGCTGGTAGCCGCCGGGTACGCCGTGTTGCTCCCGGACTATGCGTTGTCCACTGGTTACGGTCTCGACTTCATCCGCCGCGGTTGGGGACGCTTCGGCGAATCGCCGTACACCGACATCATGCGACTTACCGACGCTGCCCAGGCGCGCTCGGACATCGATGGAGACCGTGCGGCGGTCATCGGAGGCTCGTTCGGCGGTTTCCTGGCCAACTGGATCGCCGGTCATACGGACCGATTCTCCGCGATTGTCGCTCACGCCTCGGATTGGCATTGGCCCCAGTTGAACGGGACCACCGATATTCCGCACGTTTGGAACCGCCTCATGACACCGAGGGCAGCTGAGACTTACTCGCCGCATCTGTTCGCGGACGCTGTCGCCACTCCGATCCTGATCACTCACGGTGCGCGGGACTACCGCGTGCCTATCAGCGAGGCGCTCCGGATGTGGTGGGATCTGTCGACGCGGAGCGGACCGAGCGGGACAGAGAGCATGCACAAATTCTTGTACTTTCCGGACGAAGGCCACCTCATCGAGGCACCCGGGAACCTAAAGCTGTGGATCAACACCGTCCTTGGCTTCTTGGACCACCACGTGCTGAGCAAGCCGTGGCGGCCGCACGCATCCCTTGGCTGATCTGAAGACTTCGAGTTCAGGTGCGCGTCGATGGGACGGGGGGGGGTTGGGGAGCCCGCCCCTGGCTAGAAGGTGACCGGGGGGGGGGTGGGTCCTAGGAATCCAGCCCGCGACCGGGGCCGAAGGAAAGAAATAGTG
>NZ_JBSHAM010000006.1:26384-170555 GCF_053611505.1 Amycolatopsis sp. NPDC054798
ACACCTGTTCTATATCTCACACTCTCTGGGTACGGCCGCGCTCTCAGCCCGGCGGCCCCTGCCCACCCCCCCCGCTCCCCCCCTCGTAGCCCGTGAGGGCTTGCGAACGTCGTCAGCATGCCTGCGACGGGGACCTTCGGAAGCTATTCGTCATGCGGCATGCAACGAAAGCAGATTGTGGATCGATCGTCGATAAACCTGAGATGATGACGAGCAAAATCGGCGTCGATCATGTTATCGGGATACAGCTCGACGGCCTTTCTCCAGTGCTGACCTGCATCGACGGCGCGTCCACGGCTCAGGGCGATGTGAGCGAACCCTTCCCATGCCCTGGCCTCGTACCGCTTAGATTCATAGGCTACCGCACGTTCTCTGGCCTGTTCGTATACTTGCTCGGCATGCTCTATCTTTTTCAGGGCGAAGCTGGCCTCGCCGAGGGCATTAAGTGATTCGCACTCGATCTTTCGAAATCCGAATTCCCGCGCTGTGCTCAAAGCACGTCGGCCGAAGTCCACGGCCTCCATGGATCTTCCGATAGAACGGTAGGCCTGGCAAAGTCCTAGAAGTGCAAGAGCTTGACCCTTTTTGTAGCCCTCCGAAGAGCTTTCGCTAAGAATGAGCTCGAATTCCTTGATTGCTTCTCGATGTTTTCTTTGATAGTGGAGCACGGTTGCGATGCACCACAGACGTGACAATCTGCGACGGGAGTGCTCGCCGTGTGGAAGTATTTGTATGGAGCGGTGGAGGTACCGCAGCGCTTCGTCGAAATCTCCTAAGTCTCGGCAAATGACGCCGAGATTATTCGCGATGGAGGTGTGTATTGGACTTTCGGGGTCGGATTTCTTCAGAAGCTCCTCGGCAGAGTTGTAGGCGGTATGTGCCTCGCCTAGGCGATCTTCATCAACAGCCAGGGTTCCCTGGGCGACAAGCACTGATGCTTGTCTTCGACGGTCATCGATGCTCCTGGCGATGGCAAGAGACTGATCAAGGTAGGCTTTCGCCTCGGTGAATGACTTGCGTTCGCGGCAGACTTCTGCGAGAGCTTGAAGGCAGGCGGACTCACCGGGCTTGTCTGCCAACGCGCGAGCTGCCTCCAGGGCGCCTTGGAGCAGCGAAAAGGATTCTCCTCCATAGTTGTTCCTCTGTGCAAATAGAGGAAATAGTATGCAGGGTAGCCTCCAGGCGTGCTCGTACAGGTCGTTCTCGAACGCAAATCGTGCGATCCCCATTAGATTTTCGTACTCGATATTAAGAATCTCTGCAGGAGTTTTATTGCAGTCCTCTCTCGTCGTGCCCAGTGCGGTCGAATCAATTGTCGGCAATGCGTCGCGGACGGGGTTGACAAGGTCTTTGCTCCAGGTAACCGCACAGTTCCAGTAGTAGTCAAGTGCTCGCATAAGCGTTTTCTTCCGCTCGCTGGGATCTTCGAATTCCAACGAAATTTGCCGGGAGCAATCCCGTACGAGATCGTGGAAGTAAAAGCGTCCAGCAACCCGTTGCCTTAGAAGGTTGTCGTCGTAGAGCGACTCCAAGCAATGTTCTGCCTGTTCAACTGAAAAGCCAGTCATTGCTGCTGCCGTGTATGCGTCGAAGTCTTTTCCTGGATGCAGGCCGAGAAGGCGGAATAGTTTTTGCTCATCTGGTTGCAGATATCGATAGGACAACCTCAGCGCGGCCATAACGCTTCGGTCGCGAGTTTCGAGGAAACGTATGCGCTTCGCGTGGTCCGTGAGGCGGTCGACAAGGTCCGCGACCTTCCAAGTCGGCCTGTTGCGCAACCTTGCGGCAGCGACGCGTATCGCGAGCGGCAGACGGCCGCATAGATCGACTACCTCGGCAACGGCATCGGATTCCTCGTCCGGCCTGCTCCGGTTGGCCACTCGGTTGAAGATTGTGACAGCATCCTCCTGGGGGAGGACGTCCAGCGACAGCGGAACGGCACCGTCGAGCGCCGTGAGCTTGCGGCGGCTCGTGACGAGCACCAGCACGTCGGCTGCGCCTGGGAGGAGCGGTCTCACGTGGTGCGCGTCGATCGCATTGTCGAGAACGACCAGCGCGCGCTGGTTCGCCAAATGCGCCCGCCACAGTGCGCTACGAGCCTCTAGTGTCGGCGGAATGAGCTCAGGTGGTACGCCGCTGTCGCGTAACAGGTTGTCAAGCGCCTGTTCCGGCGTTACGGGATCCAGACCCGGGCTGAAGCCATGCAGGTCGGCGAAGTACTGCCCGTCGGGATACTCGTCAGCGATATGCCACGCGAGATGGACAGCCAGCGTCGTCTTGCCAATCCCTCCCATCCCGTCGATTGCGGAGATCACGAGTGCTGTGGGCTCCGCGCTGTGCACTGCGGTTAGAAGCTGACTGATTTCAGCGGATCTGCCGGAGAAATCCATGATGTCGCGTGGAAGATAAGAACGACGAGAGTATGCGTTTTCTCTGGTCGGAAGGCGAGGATTGGGCCCCGCAGGAGTTTCGTCGACGACCTGGTGCGTCGGCCGGTTCGAATCGGCATGAATCTCGCCACGGAGGATAGAAGAATGAAGTTGGCGGATATGAGGAGTCGGATCAATTCCGAGCTCGTCAGCCAGTATCTTTCTTCCCTCCTCGTATACGGCGAGGGCATCTGCCTGGCGCGAACAGGCGTGGAGCGCCAGCATGAGATGACCTCGCAGCGACTCACGCAGAGGATTATCTGTGACCAGTTGGCGTAGCTCCCCGACTATCGACCGAGCCTGCCCGAGCTTCAAGCGGAGAGCCATCAGGTCTTCGATGGCAGACATTCGTTGCTCTTCAAGATTTGTGGCCGCAGTGTCGATCGCGTTGGCATGAAGGCCAGAAAAAGCACTGCCCCGCCACAGCTCGAGACTTGCCTGAAAGAGCTCGATGGCCTCTCTTGGCCTGCCTTTGAGTTCAGCTTGTCTGGCCAGCTGGAGATGTGAATTGAACTGATGCATATCCAGCGACGAAATTGGGATAGCGAGACGATAACCCGAGCCGTCGCTCTCTAATCGGACATCAGGTGGCGAAGTGGTCAATTGCCGGCGCAGAGAACCGATCGCGTTGTGGATCTGTTGCCGTGCTGATTGCGGCGGTTCGTCCCACAACTCTTCAACCAGCCTCTCGACTGGCACGAGACGGTTCGCGGCAAGGAGCAACAGCGCCAGCAGCTTCTGTTGCCGAGCTCCTGGTATGCCGACTGACTGCCCGGACAAGCGGACCTCTAGCGGGCCTAGAACTAGAAACTCCACGGCCTCCCCCTCCTCTGGGGCTGCCACGCTCCCGTGAGCGTCGTTGCCGCTGCGTAGCGGCAACGACAGCCTCCTATCCGAAGGAGGCCGACGGTTGCCCGACAGCCATCTGCACCCTACCAAGGGTAGTAGACCGGTAGCTTTTCGATAGCAGCCGTGCTAGCCTCGGTGTTGGTTTCGCTAACATGCTGTGCTTAAAACTCAAGGTGACAATTCTAGTTCGACGCTTGCAGGTTTGCGGGGAGGCAACGATGCGTGCGACTTTGGTTTTTTTAGTGCTGCTAGCGGGTGCGATGGTGGTCATGGTCGGCCCCGGTGTCTTGTCAGACGGCTCGCGAGGTCAGACCTTGGTGTCTCGAAATGAACTGGTCTCGCCGAGGATCCCTGGCGATCACGGTTGGTAAGGCGCGTAAACCTTTCCGGCGGGCTGGCCCTGTGCGCACGGAGAAGGTTGAATTTTCGGCGTCGTCAGAAAGCGGTTAGCGAGCCACGGCGAGGATTGCACGGATTTATTTCCACCGGAGCATCTGTACTGTGCTTGTCTATTGGATCATGTGTGGCGCAGTTTAGTGCGAGTGCGACTCTGGGCGATGTTCGCCCCGAAGATTCGACTTATCAAATGCTGTGGCCGGAAGAATGGAAATTTTTCGTACGGAGCCTCGACAAGGATGAGGTGGTCGCATACCGCGCCGAACCTGGTGGTCGATTGGGTCGGCTGCGTGAACGCCAAATCTGGGATGAGCAGCTCGGCGGCTTGAATCGGGGCTATGAGGCATACGCGAGCGAAGCGTGGAATATCGCGCTTCAGGTTCCGGGCCAGTATTGGGGCCTATGCGAGCACGTCGGCTCGGCGCAATGCGACAAGTCGTCGTACTCGGGGCACCCCTATCGGCTCAGTAATACATTGCCCGATCCTCGCCTGTGCGGACGGGTGTTTCTGGCGATCGAACGGGTAAGTCTTTCGTCTGTCGGCGATTCCGTTGACGGCCCCTGGTACCCGTTTCGAATAGCGGACGTCGACTTGCAATGTTGAAAATAAATTGCATGAGGGAGGAGATAACTCGAATCATTGTCGGTTTCGATCCGAGGACGAAATCGCTCGCTGTAGGCCGGAGTCTGTTGGCTTCTGCGCAGTTGATGACCCTCGGGTTGAACTCTGATTCGGCACTGTTCTTCCGCTCGGCAGAATCGTCAGCAGGCGTGCGATGCGAGGGGATCCGGTCGGCAGGACTATGGTGCCTGGACGGCGAATCCGGTTCGAATTTAGTTGTCGCACGTCTGCTGGCGGTCGCCGTACTGGTGGTTGTCTTGTCAGGCCTGTCGCCTCGCTGGACGTGCATTCCACACTGGTACGTGAGCTTCAGTCTTGCGGCGAATATGTCCCTAGCCAACGGCGGGGATCGGGCGGGGCAGATAGCTGCCATGCTCTTTGTGCCAGTGTGTCTCGGTGACGATCGGAAATGGCAATGGGTTGTTCCGTGCTCCAGTCTGCCAGCGCGCTGGAAGGGTAGATCATTCGCCGCTTGCCTGGCCCTTCGGTGCCAGGTATCGGTTATCTATCTTGTGGCAGCCAGCTCTAAATTGACCGACCCGGTGTGGCGGAATGGTCGCGCCCTGTACATACTCGCGTATGATGGCGAATTTGGGTTGCCGGTGACAATTCGGCATGTTCTGGGATCCGCACTGGGATCTACATGGCTTGTCGCGATAGCTACCTGGGGAGTTATATTAATTGAGTACGCCATCGGGATTGCCGCACTATTCGGGTTCCGCTGTCGAAAGTTTGCTCTTGCTCTAGGCGTGTGTCTGCACTTGGCAATAGGTGTGCTGCTCGGCTTGGCGAGTTTCGGGTTGACAATGATTGCACTGTTGATATCGGTCTCGTATTCGTCGCGATCCGCGGGCTTCATGCAACCTTCGGAATTCGACGGCGGGATCAGTAATTCCGGGAAGGTATGAGTCTGTGGTGCGCCGTCGTGCGCGGGAAGGGTGAGAACAGTGGTCGACGGAATTGTCGTCAGAAGATTCTATCCCGAGGCAGAGGATGACGCGGGTTTCGCTCGCTATCACAATGTCGTGATGGCCAGCCAGATTGTGGATCGGCCGAGCGATCCTTGTATTCCGCTCGAGGAAACCATCGGGCAGCTCAAGAACCCTCTTCCAGGCAGGGGAGAGAGCGCATTTTGGGTGGGAAGTAAAGGTGATAATATCGTCTCCGTGGCGCAGGTGCAGTTTCTGAGCGAAGAGCAGAATGGTGCGGCAGCGATAACTGACATCGTCGTACATCCGAACTGTCGACGAACTGGAATCGGTACCGCCATGCTCGAGGCCGTGTTGCCTGAGTTGAAGGTGCGCGGCCGTGATGTGATTGAAGGATGGCGGGCGGTCCCGGGAACCGCCGGGCAGTGGTGGGCAGAGTCGCTAGGTTTTAGCGTAGTGCGTACTGTGGTAAAGCAGTTGCTTGCCGTCACTGAGGTCGACAGGTCGCTCTGGGATGTGAAGTTGCCTGAAGGCTACCGTCTGGAGCGATGGATCGGGGCTGCGCCGGAGTCTGCGATCGAGTCTTATTCGGTCGCGCGCGATGCGATCCATGACGCGCCATTGAATGGATCTGCGTACCGATGGCAGGAGTGGACGGTGCAGCGGGTGCGCGAGGCTGAAGCTGAGTGGCGGAGGCAAGGGTTCGAGCAGCGTGTCGTGATAGCTGTGCACGAGCAGACTAGCGCCGTCGCGGGATTTACCGAGGTGGTCGTGCACCCGCGTCGTCCGGACTGGGGAAACCAGCGCGAGACCGCGGTGCTGTCCGAGCATCGAGGGCGGGCCTTGGGGCGATGCCTAAAAGCGCATATGTCGGAATGGTTGACAGCCGATCACCCGAAATTGGAGCGAATCGCCACGGCGACAGGTGCCGACAACATCAACATGATCCGCGTGAATTCCGAAATCGGTTATAAGACGGTTGGGACTGTCATCGCGGTCCAGCAAGAGTTGGTCCAACTGGAAGATTACCTTGCTGGATATCGTGATCGGAGACGTGCAGATTGACGGGCGGAGGTTCTGCTGGCAACGAAATTTCTATTATCCCCGAATCTGGAAACGATATATTGAGGTACCCGAAGTTCGGAGTTGAGCAGCTTGTGTTTGAGACTTCGCAGGTTGTGAACGGGCGAGCCGATGGAGCGCCGATCAAGGTGGGTTGCTTGTCCAGGCTAGCTTGGATCGTTCGACAGTCGGATTAGGTGCCAGCGTGGATGTGCCCGTGCTGGAGAATCGATTGCTGGAGTTCAATGCGGCAGAGGAGGCTCCGCATGGTGCCTGCTGACGAGTAGCCGACGGGTTCCGTACCGGTAGGCACGTCTGCAAGCCTTTCAGGTGTGGCCAGCATCCGACCCTGTCGGTTGACAGGCTGTCCGGTACTGTCGCGCTGACCTGCGAGATCTGAGGAGGGAGGCAGCCGGCGGCCGTTAATGCTATGGGGCGTGTCTGCTGGTGTGCAGATTCGTAAATTTCGAGTACTTTCCCGCGGGAGAAGCGGCGGTCTCTGGCGCTCGGGCGTGGCATTTTGGGCGATTCGGGAAGTGCTTCGTGGATCTTGATGAGACGAGTCGACTCGTGCTTGCTGCACAGATTGGCGTTTGAGACGTGGGATGGGGTCGGTGGGTGATACCCAGTTCGGCAGCGTCGTTCCCGGGCGACCATCTGCTCTGCGGAAAGGTGGATTGGGGCCACCTATGTGAACGCGGGACCGAGGTTGCCGGGCTAGAATGTCAGAATGTGCTGAACTGTGAGCCAAGTGCCAGAAAGAGCGGGCTCGGCAGAAGCAACGCCGTGCTTAGTGCATCATGCCGAGATCGTTTCATTGCCGTTGTCGGAGCAGGAGTTCGAGCTCGATCGGGGCCAGTAAGAGAACGTATCACGCAATCGTCTGTGAAGTGAGGTAAGAGAAAGAAAGTCTCGGCGGAGAGCCGCTTCTGCAAAGGGCATAACTATGTCAAAGGTGATGGTCAAGGACTGGACCGCGAAATTGGATAGTCAACGCGCGCTTCCGGACGCATCGGGCAAAAATATTGTTTATGCCGCCGTGATCCTACCTTCAGCAGCCTGATGGGGCTCGGGCGGCCGTTCGGACTCGATACCGGGAGTCGGCAGCTGCCGGTGGGATAGCGAGGTGAATGTTCGCCGATGATTCGGCGCCCTGTCTCCCGACTGGAGGTTTTGGGGCGAGCGCGGCGAGGACTTGCTGATCGTGGTCACCGCGGCGGTGTCGGGTCGCGGCTTGCTGGGGCGTCCAGTTGGGCAACCGGACGGCAGGGCGACGGAGGGGCGGCGCCCCGCGAAGAGGTTTGCCGATGGCGACCTACACCTGCATGGCCGCCTGAAGCCGGACGTCTTAGTCGTAATGAACACGCTTGAGCTGAGAGCGGAGTAGTGCGGCAGGCGAGCGATGACTGGCCGCCGCGATATGGTGATCAGAGTGGCAAGGCAAGGTGGGAGCTTGGCATGTAACCTCTGTCGAGGTGGCAGAGTCTGGGGGCGGTGGAGTGATGTTGTCCAGATGTCCGAGGCGAACAGCAGGTAAAGCTAGAACTCGTAGCAGTTCAGCAGCGGCTTGTAGGCGACGGATGTCTCGCTGTTCTCGTGAGGTCTGACTGGTGGTATGTACCCGTTGGCCGACCTCGACCCGGCACGCGATGATGATCGAGCGGCACTCCCCAGCGACCGCCCAATAGTCAGACAGCGAAGCGATGCAGTTCGAAGAGGTGATCGCTGGCTGACAATATGTAACAGCCGGTCATGGTGTTTCGTGATTGAACCATTATGTATGGGTGGCGCTTGCTTTTGTTTTCAGGCGGATGCGCAGGAGGTCGTGAGATGCCCAGGCCAGACCGCGAGGAGACATCCAGCTCGCAGGACTCGGAGGGATTGAGTGGGCGTGCGACCGAGGCGGAAGAGCATGCCGGCCCGAAACAGTCCGCCCGGTGGGGCGTCTTCTCAGGTGGCACGCCGGCAGGTGCTCTGCGCTCTTTGGCTCCGTTCTCTGCTGGTCACCGCATGCCCGGTGCGACACGGTGTCTTATCGTAAGCAATACTGTGACGTCGTTCGGATCGAGTGTGACGGTCTTTGCGCTGCCGCTGGTCGCTCTGTCGACGCTTCATACGTCCTCCGCAATGGTCGCCGCGTTGTACGCGACATCATTCGCATCCGCGGCGTTGGCAGGCCTGCCTGCTGGAGCATGGATCGACGGTGCGAACAAGAAGCGAGTCGTCGTGCTCAGTCAGATAACAGGAGCTTTGATCGCATTCTGCGTGCCGGCTGCCGCCGCGCTCGGCGTCTTGTCGACGGGGTTGCTTTTCTTCGTCGCAGTGGTCGCGGGCCTGACCGCGACTGTGGTGCAAGTCGGTACGCAGGCCTTGTTGCCGCTGTTCGTTGAGAAAGAACGAATGGTATCGGCCAATGCGAGCCTCGTCTTTGGCCGGTCGCTGGGCACTATGGCCGGCCCTGGAGCAGGCGGTGCGATTGCTGGATTGCTCGGTAGCGGCAATGCGCTCATGCTCGACGGTGCCGGCCAACTGGTGTCGGCGGCGTTGTTGCTGTGCTTGCTGCCGCCAACAAGAGCCTGCAAGAAGGTTCAACGCGGGCGGTCGACTGTACGGCACGGGATCCGGGTCGTTGTCCGGGACCCGGTGCTGGTGCGGATGCTTTTCGGCACCGCGGTGTTCTCGGTAGGAGGCGGGCTGATCGGAAGCTTGTACTTTGCGTTCGGCTACCAGGAGTTGAGTCTCACGCCGGCTCGTATCGGGATCGCGGTCATGACAGGCAATGCGGGTTTGCTGATCGGCGGGATTGCGGCGAAGCACGTGATCGACCGGCTGGGGATTGGTCGTGCGGCCACGATCACGATTACTTGCGCGGTGGCGTCTTTCGTGCTGATCCCGCTTGCGCGTCATGGCGTTCCGCAGCTTATGCTGACCGGGTACGAACTCATATTCGGTTTGAATATATCTGTTTTCCGGGTCTGCGTCGCTACCCTCCGGCAGCAGCGGACCAGTGTGGACCTCCAAGGCCGGGTGTTCAGTGTGATGCTCGTCGGGCAGACGTTCGGTGCTCCGTTGGGCGCGCTTGTCGCGGCGACTTTGGCGACATCGCCGCTTGGCGTGAGCGGGGCGATCGTTGTAGGGATCATTATCGGTGGGCTCGGTGCCGCCGTATATTGGTTGCCTGGCCGTGGCGCATGGCTGACCGGATCGGCGGCGCGATAACGTCACACTGAGAGGAACGGCACCGGCCAATGCCGCATCCGGAACGGCAGGGTTACGAATCGCTGCTCGCCGCGCACGGCCAGCCCGAACTGCACAGCGTCGTCCAGTGCTGACATCTCTTCCGAATCGAGTTCGGCGAGCCGACTGGATTCGGCAAGGGCTGCGAAATGCGCCGAGCTGGCCCCCGTGATCGTCAGGTGAGCCGCCGGTCCATCCGGGCGGACATCCTTAACGAGAACGAATTCGGGTCCGTTCCGGTAGAAGTATGTTCCGTAGCGGAATGCTGTGCGCCATGAGGCTGCGTACGCGTTTGTCTCCGAATCCACTCCCGATACCGGTGGCACTAGTTGACTTAGGTTTCTCAGCTCGAGCAGCGGCCTGCCACCGAGAACCCACCCAATTCGGAGAGTGTGGCTGGTCGCCTCTCGGAGAAACCGAACCAATTGCAGTTCGTCGTCGATCTGCTCGCCCAGCACTACCGGCCCATTGACTCGGATCAATTCGTGGGCTTCTGCGGCGAGTTCGGCCGGGTCCGCGCCGATCAGGTCCTCGGCGGCTAAAGTACTCCCGGACCTGGTGTTATGCGTGGGCAGGACCGAGAGGAAATCGGCGCTAGATTCCGAAGTCGTCCTCGACATTCTTAGGCCTCTTCATTCGATCTTGACCGGGAACGCGGTTGTCGCGATCGCAAGGTAGGAGCCTCCCTCAGTGAAAAGCAAACCTCGTTCGAGCAAGGTGCTCAGAAAGCGATGCAGCTTTTCTGGGGTGAGTGATCGTCCGGATGCGAGGAGGCGCCGGAGGATGGCATTCGGTGTCCTTCCCTTCTCCAGCTCGAGATATGCGGCAATGAGATCGGGATCGCCGAGTACGAGATCCTCCTGTGGCCAATTGGCCCTGCGATCCTGCAGTACGATCGCGTCCTCGACTTCGATGCGTCGCAGGGTGCTTTCTGGGTAAAGTTCGTTCCATGCGTTTACCTGTTCTTGCAACGGCCAAGCCTCAGCGTCGGTGAGGCCACGCCCTTGTGTGTCGAATAGGTACACCATGTCGAATACGTCATGTTCTGGAAGCCGGTACACGTGCCGGTAGAGTTCCGCGCTCGTCCGGTCTGGGAACCCGAGTGCGGGGTTCTCGAAATAGGGGCTGAAGCGCTCGAGGAGGATTCGGCTGGCGGCGACCGGCGGCTGGAGATGACTCAGTGCCGGAAGCTGTGGCAGAACCTCTTCGTAGTCGCCCGCGGTTTCATCGGGAAAACCGTACAGCCAGTTCCAGGAAACTGTCAACTGAGCTGATTCGCAATCGCGTAAGGTGCGCACGTTTCGGATGCCGGAGACACCTTTATCCATGATTGACAGTATTCGGCTGATCAACGACTCAATACCAGGCTGTACGTGCGCCACGGATGCTGCACGCAATGCCTGGATATCTTCTTTTTTGAGATTTGACTTCACTTCGTAATGGAGGCGCAGATCCCACCCGAGTTCGGCAATTTTCGGCAGTACGGTCCGAAAGTAGCTGTTGTCGATGATGTTGTCGACCGCGATGACGTCCAGCACCTGGTGGCGCGCGACCAGGCGGGTCAGCTCGTCGAGCACGCGATCGGCCGGTTTGGATCTAAACTCCATCAGTGTTCCGTTCAGTCCGCAGAAGGTGCACTGATGAGCCTCGCCCCACCAGCAACCTCGTGCGGTCTCGATCACCAGTTTCGGCTCGACGTACTTCCGGACCACTGAGCCGTCGATGTGGTCGAACCAATCGTCGAAGTCTGGTTCCGGGATGCGCCCTGGCGGGAGCGGATGCGGTTCGGTGGGGTTAACGCGTTGAACAGCGCCGTCCCACCAGCAGAGGCCGGCTATGCCTGTCGGCGATCCGTCGCCGTCGAGTGCGCGGATCAGCTTGGGAAAGGCCTCTTCACCCTCGCCGCGCACTACGTAGTCGACGAACGGGTAGTTCCGCTGGAGGGCGGCGCCCATTGATCCGTCGCAGTTTCCGCCGCCGAACACGATTGCTACGTGGTGGGCGCGCTGTTTGATCTGTTGCGCAACTGCCAGGCTGGCCACGTTCTGCATGAATGTGGTGCTGAATCCAATGACGTTACAACCGCTTGACAAAATTTCACTGGCAGCCAGCGCGACGAACTCCTCTGCATGCGCGCGCATTCGCATGGCCAACGAGATATCTAGGTCTCGGTCAGCCGCGTAATCTTGTAGTGTCGCGAAGCCGAACTCGGAGTCGCCGTGCAGGACCCCGCTGAATACCCAGTCGCCGAGTCCGTGGAAAAGCCCGCTTTCTGCGATTTCGATGTACTCGGCGGCGCCGATCTCGCCGGCCGACGCCTCGATGAGGAACTCGGTCCAGCGCAGTCCGCCGTGATAGGTGTGCGGGCGTTCCAATCCGCTGCTGACGCAAGCGGAACGCAGCAGGCCGATCGGCAGTGACGGGGACTCGATGGCTTGCCACGGCATGGCCACTAGGCATGCTGATCGGGGCATGACGTCTCCCTGCGTTGTGTCCGGGTGGGATCGTGCTGCGACGACCCCACCCGGAATGTCACTTATCCTTATTGGTTCGCCGCGCTTGCGGGTCTCCAGTCGCGCTGTACTTGCACGAGCCTGCCACTGCCCGCTTGATCTCGACCTTCGTGATCGTCATGCTTGTCACCTCCCTTCATATCCGGATACCGGCGGCCTTGAGGCGTGCCCTGTGGCGGCGAAGGAACCACTGCTGCAGGGAATTCGCATCCCGGCCAGTCAATTGTGCCAGCCACGCAGACAGGCCTTCGAGGGCAGTGAGTCGGGCCCCGATCTCGAGCCATTGTGCGCTGTATTCGTGCCACGCATCACGGCCGGCCGGGGTCGTGGATTCCCGAGCGAGATAGCTGAGCCCGATCGCGATATGCCGGATCTCATCGCGCCTGACATGGTGATAGAGTTTGCCTAGCGGATCACTGCCGAATGCGTGGCTGAGAATTATGAACTCGTCGGCTGCGATTCCTTCGAGCATCGTATGGACAAGTGCTTTTCCGAGGTAAGGCAATCTTGTCAGCTCTTGGTGTAGTGGTTCCAGCAGTTCCTGGCACTCTTCCGGCTCTCCGCCAATTTTCCGCGCATACTGATAGAAGGCATCGGCGTGCCTGGCCTCGTCTGACACGGCTGTCGCGAGACTGAACCGGAGTGCCGCGTCCTCGGTCTGCGTCGCGAGAGTCGCCGCCGCGATCAATCCAGCCTGCTCGGCGTAGTAGCCTCGGGACGAGACTTTCCATGCCTGCTCGGCCAGTCGCTCGTCGTCGGTGAACGGGCCGTTGCCTATCACATCGCTGGCTTTCCACGGGGACGAGTCCCGGCCGAGCCCGAAGATTCGGTAGGCGGTCTGATCGGCGTCAAGCTGATCCGGTCGTAATAGACCCATCACACCCGTCCTTTGTGGGCTTTCTTTGTCGGCAGGATGTCCAGTGCCGCCTGGAGAACGTGGTCGGCGGTGAGGCTGAGTCGCGCTTGGAGATGCGGACTCACCGGTGCTGGGCAACTGGCTCCGTCGAGTACTCGGATCCGGTCGGGTTGCACTGCGCCCAGCAGCATGAGTTGGCACGCGATGTCACGCATCAACGAGCAGGCCGGAGGTGCCTCGTCCACCAGCACTGCGCAGCTGGCGCGTACGACCTCGCTTGCCAGCCGGTCGATGTCGACCGGTGCGGCGGTTCGTAGATCGATCACTCTGGCGAAGCGATTCCGCCGTCCGAGGGCCGCGGCCGCGGTCATGGCGAGGCGCACCGTGTTGCCGATGCCGACCAGGATGACATCCCGGCCGTCGCCGACTGCATTGGGCGTTCCGAACGGAAGGGGCGAGGGTGTTGCTTCCGGTTCGGGCAGCGATTCCCACCCCGATGTGTAGAACTGCGGGGACTCGAGTATCACGACTGGATCCGGATGACGTAGAGCGGTGGTGAGGAGCCCGGCCGCTGAATTGGGAGAAGCGGGCACCGCGACGACCAACCCGGGTATCTGGCTGAGCAGTGCATGCGGCACGTGTTCGTGCTGTGCGCCGAGGTTCTCGCCGCCGCGGGTGAGTCCGCGAATGGTGAGCGGAACGTGGAACTGTCCGCCACTCATGTATCTCCATTTTGTCGCCTGGTTGACGACTGGATCCATCGCGGTGTAAAGAAATGCCGCCCGGCCGATGTTGACCATTGTCCTTTGTCCGGCCAGGGCCTGTCCGGTGGCGATGCCGACCATCGCGTTCTCTGCGATCGGCAAGGTTATCATGCGGTCGGGGCCGAATTCTGCACGAACCGCGGGCGGGTGGAACGTCGCCAGGACGGTCAAGTCTTGGTGCTCTTCCATGGCTGCCCGCATGGCCAGGGATACCGGATGCCGACGGGTCATCGGGCCGGCTCCGGCCACGCGGCTGCCGTTATGTGTGCGGCTGCGTCGGCGAGACGAGCCGGCTGGTCCGCCAGTGCAAGTGAGACGATCTCGGTAATTTCGTCGGCGACTTCCGCTTGGGTCGGTCCGGGGTCGATTCCTAGGTTGACCAATCGGGCGGCTGCTCTCGCGAGCGGATCGCGCGTACGCCAGTACGCTACCTCGTCGGCTGGTCTATAGTCTTTCGGGCGGTTAGGGCCAGACTGAGCGTGAAAATCCCGCAGATAGGTGTTCGCGACGAGTACGTGGGGTCCTTGCGCTGATCTGCAGGATTCGAACATTTCGGTTGCTGCGATCGTCACTGACTCCACATCGTTGCCGTCCACCTCTTCGTAAGGCACTCCCAGTCCGGTGCACAATTGCGCGGGCGAAGCAGCGCGTACTTCACTGCTGGGAGTGTGGTCTTGCCAGGAATTGTCCTCGCATACGACGAGAAGCGGCAGCATGAGCTTGCGCGCGATCGTCAGCGTTTCGTAGGCGAGGCCGGCACCGAATGCTCCGTCGCCGCAGAACGCGAGCGAAGCCCGACCTGAGCCGTTGCGTAGTTCCGCCATCGCTGCTCCGGCCGCGATCGGGAGCTGTGAAGCGACGATAGACGTCGCGCCGAGCAAGCGGGCGGACCTGTCGGCGAGATGCATGGAACCGCCTTTTCCCTGGCACAGGCCATTGCGGAGCGTTGCGATCTCTCGGAGAACGGAGACTGGATCGCAGCCGCATGCTAATGCGTGGCCGTGTCCGCGGTAGTAGGTGACTACCCATTCCTGGGGATCTCGCGCTTGGAGAACGCCTGTCGCGATCGCTTCATGTCCGGTGCAAGGATGTATGAAACCGGGAATCAGGCCTTCGGAAGCAAGGTTCAACACCTCCTCCTCGAACAGGCGTATTCGAGTCATTGTCCTGTAGCACTCGAGAAGGGTTGATGCGTCCACGGTTCCTCGATTTATGCCGGATTCGGTGTTTGCGAGAAATATGCTGGAAACCCATCGAATGCAGTCCTGCGGGGGACTTGTCGCGGGAGCTAACGTATGAGCTGGATTTTGATGTGTAAACCTGGCTCTGGTGACACGCATGCTTTCGCATGAGACGAGGCGGCGACGTTGATCGCTTCGAGGCGGGAGGTCGGCCGCGGATGAGAGCGCTGGCGTGCTCGGAAATGCGTTGGGCGGGGAAGGATACGATCGGCCCGGATTTCAGGTCGTGTCTCGCCAGCGGGGCGAACGTGGAGCTCAGGAAAACGCGATGCGGGCCTGCCGTCGCTGGTCCGACGGCTTGCGAAGTGCGTCTGCGCGAATCTGGCCGCGACAGTTTCCTTGGGTGGAGTTCGGGTGCTCTGGAGGCTGACGGCTTGTCGTGGAGCAGGCGAGGTCTTGCGGTCGTAGGATATGTGCGTCGGCTTGGCTTCATGCGGCCGCGAGGAACTCTGAGCACCTCAGAGGAACATCTCGAGATTTGCGGTCGGACAAAATCGCCCTGTGCGGGCGGAATATGGTTCGATGCCCTCACTCGGCAGGCTGACCGGTCCATCAGCGTGCCTGGACGGAGAAGAGTTCGCGGTGGGCCGCGGATCCGCCGAGGGGACCGTTGTGGTGCCGTGAGATGGTCGACCCGGACGCGGTTCCACTCGTGGTCGTCAGTTCGCCGTGCACCAGATAGTCCGGGTGCACGCCGTCGTCGCTGGTCCGACGTTCGAACCTGATGGCGAGAACGTCGCCGGCGCTGACGGGGATCGGGATGTCGAACAGCGGGAAGTAGACCGGGATCCAGTTGGTCCGGTCGACGAGTGAGTCGACTATCCGGTTGTCGTTGCCGGTATCCAGCCGGATCCAGCACGCGATGCCGTCGACCTGCCCGTCACGGAGCATCTTCAACCGTGTGTCAACGACGTCGTCGAGAGGTGATGACCCGTCGAACACAAGCTCCTCCACGGGTTCCGTTGTGGAGACGACGCTATTCGGGTCCATGTTGGCGATGGCCAAACGGATGTCGAAAGCCCGGCCGTACGAGTCGAAGATTGTGTCGAGATACGGCAACGTATGCGAGGCGAACGCGAGCCCGGACGGGAATATCGACCGCAGCGAGACCGCGCCGGCCATGGTGGAGCAAGCGGCTGGGATCACTGTCGCTCCCGGGCGGAGCAACCGGGCATGGGCGTCGGCCATTGTCGCGAGCATTCCCTCCGAACTGGCGATCGTGCCGATGAGTTCAGCGACGCATACTTCGGCTGGGTCGTCGAGCATCAGTTCGAAAGATGTGCAGTGCTGCAGTTGTATCGCGGCCCTTTCGGGAAGATCGGCGTGCAGTCGGC
The DNA here is from genome assembly GCF_053611505.1 of Amycolatopsis sp. NPDC054798. NCBI lineage: Bacteria > Bacillati > Actinomycetota > Actinomycetes > Pseudonocardiales > Pseudonocardiaceae > Amycolatopsis > Amycolatopsis sp. NPDC054798. The sequence goes on from NZ_JBSHAM010000006.1 coordinate 42,617, forward strand.
GTGCTTCGGCGTAGCTTTCGTCGATCTGCTCGACCGCGATGACTCGCCGGGCACCGTTCCGTACGGCCTCCAGGGCCCAGTTGAGGTCCTGGCCAGTTCCGATGTCGAGGACGGAACGCCCGCCCGCCACTGCCCGCAGTGCGGTGCGGAACGAGTTGTTGCGAATGTCGTCGTGCGTCATGAGGTAGTAAAGGAACGGGTCGTAGACTGGGTATTCGCCAACCGACGGCCACAGGCTGGGGCGGGTTTCGTTGCTGAGCTCGTCGTCGATTGCGATCTCGACAGGGCGGTCGGCCGAGTTGTCGAGGTATGTGCGTACTGCCCGTGCTAGCGACATCCCGTTCCTCCACTGTCGATCACTCTGCCTGGGTGGGAATCTAGTAACAGCGGCTATCTCTTCGCAGTCGCCTGGCGATAGCCGCATCCGGTGCACGTTGACAGAAGTCGGGGTCGGCGGCAGTATCGAAACATGTCTTTCGATGGTCGACCTGGACGGAAGGCGACGCGCAGGCCCCGTCGCGTGCGCGCCGTGCGTGCGCTGGTCGATCCGAGCCGCTGTGAAGTGGCGTGGCCGCAGGCTCTAGCCGGAGCTGTCGCCGAGGCTCGGCCCGAAGTGCCGGCAGGAGGGCTGTTCGGCCTCCAGTCGTTTCCGCGCGCCTCCTCTGCCGAGGCGCTGATCCGTCGAACTTGTTGGCGGCCGGATATGGCCGAAACGAGGAACGTCGAGCGGGATCTCGGCCGTCGAGCTGTACGGCAACGAAACCCGGTCGGGCACGACACAGCGACGGAAACATTCGCAGGCCGTCTGCCGGTGACAATCGGTCGTTCTCGCAGCGATCGGACAGGAGGGCTGCCTGTGAGCGGTGAGCCGTGCTCGGCTGATGCGGCCCTCTCGGTGATCGCTTTCGGCCGGAGTTCGTCGAGAACCGCTTTGTTCGTCAGTCCGATACTGGATGGTGGTGGCCTCAGATGAGATCTGTGCACGAGCCGGCCTTAACCGCGGGCGGCAAGACACGCCTGCTAGGAGATCGCGACTCCTCGCTTTACGTGATCGGGCAGATCACGTCGATGCTGGGCGACTCTGCGTTGTGGCTGGCTATGGGCATCTGGGTGATGTCGTTGACCGGCAGCAGCGCGGCTGCGGCACTGGTGTGGATGGCTTTTTTGCTCGGTGGGCTCAGCGGTCCGGTGACTTCCGTCCTGGTCGACCGGCTGCCGTTGCGGCCGCTGCTGGTCGGCGTCAACCTCGCGGGCGCGGCAGATGTCCTGCTTCTGCTGTTCGTGCGCGGCGAGTCGGAGGTATGGCTGGTTTACCCGGTGATGGTCTTCTACGGTGTGGTCAATTCGTTGCTCAACGCGGGCTCTTCGGCGTTGGTCCGGCCGATGGTCGGCACCGAGCTGCTTCCCAGGATCAACGCTGTACTCGCGACAGCGAAACAGGGTATGAACCTGGTGGCTCCCGTCCTGGGCGCCGGCCTGTTCGCCGTTTCCGGCGCGACTCCAGTGATCATTGCCGACGCAGCCACCTTCGTGCTCGCGGCCGCAACGCTCGCGCTGATCCGGTTCCGGGCTGAGCGGTCCGGGGACGATACGGCGCGCCCTGGCGCTTGGTTGACACTGAGTGCCGGAGTTCGGCACCTGATGACGACGGCACCGCTGCGTCGAGTCGCGGTCGCGTGTGCAGTTGCGATCTTGGGACTCGGATTTCTGTCACCCGTGGAGTATTCGGTCAATAGCATTGGTCTGAATCGCGCTCCGGAATTCATCGGGGTGCTGTTCACCGCGCAGGGCGTAGGAGCTCTGTTCGGCGGCGTTTGTGCGCCCAAGGTGATCCGATTGCTGGGCGAACTGCGTACTGTCGCAACGGCTCTGGTCGCTGCGGCCGCGGGGATCGCACTGATGGCGGTGCCCGCGCTGCCGATCGTGCTGCTGGCGTTCGCGCTGTACGGGGCCGCGCTGCCGTGGGTCGCGGTCGCGCAGCAGACCCAGCTGCAACGCCTGACTCCACTTGACATGCAGGGACGGACCGCCGGTGCCGCAGGACTGCTGACCAGGACACCGCAAGCGTGTGGAATCGCGATCGGATCGTTGGCGATCGACGCGGTTGGTTACCGCACGTTGATCGGTGCTATCGCTGTGCTTACCTGCGTGGCGGCCGTCTGGTTGTTTCTCTCTGGTGCCAAGCAAGCCCGTCGTCATGGCGACGGCGACATCGAGGGGACGATGTGACCACTGCGTTCGCTGGCACGGATAGCCCGGCCGAACGACGGATTCATGCCGATCACGTCATTCTGTCCGGCCACCATTGCCTTTCGGAAAACAAGGGCACCGTCTGCGCCCTTGTTTCGGCAACCGCGGGTACGTGATCACGCAGCCCGAGCATGACGTGGTTAGCCGCTGCCAGCGGGCGCCGGCAGCGGCAGGAAACTTCGTCTGCGGTAACGAGATGTCGGCAGACGACAGCGTCGTATTCGTCCCGAGGTGGGCGAGGAACAGTTCGAGCGGTTGGGGCCGCCGACATGCGCTGGCCTGGTTAACGTTCGCGGGACAGACATCGGCGGTGCGCTTCGCGTCTCGCGATCCTGTCGGCGGCTCCGCCGGTCAGCGAGATCGACCAGCCCCGATCTCGCTGAACGTGCGCGCCTTTCTCAGACGAGCGCATCGCCCCTTCGGCGTGGAGCTGCAGGGTTTCAAGCACCGTGAACCCATCGTCCGAAGACGGTTTCATGTTCCGGCAGAACGAAAATGTGCGCCTGTAGGACTTCTCGCCCGTCGCCCGGAGATCTGGCCCCGGCCAGTTGGTCCCTCTGCGCGAAGGACGTTGGGACCTTGATGCTGCGCGAATGGTCGACCTGGTCGAGAACGCGGTTGCGGTCGTGAACCTCTGACAAACGGACGGTCCTTCGGCCGCGGGCGAATGAACGGAAGGTCGGCGTCGAGTGCGAGTGTCGTTGTCGCGCGGTTGGCAGACCGACGTTCAGCTGGACATCGCGACCAAGATTCGGCGACTTCCCGTGTACGCCCGACGGCCGTGCGCGACCGCGACATTGTCGATCAGAAGCACATCACCAAGCCGCCACTGCACGTCGACCGCCAGTTCCCAGCCGATCTCGCGGACCCGCAGCGCGTATTCAGCCGGGATGGGGCGGCCGTCGGCGAAGGCTATCGACTGCGGCAGGTCTTCCTCGGGCAGGGCTGACAACAGGTCGCGCACGGTGTCGTCGCCGAGGGTCGCGATGTGCCACTGGTCGACCTGGTTGAACCAGACCTCTTCACCGGTTACCGGATGCCGTTTCGTCGCGGGCCGGGTCTGGCTGATCCGCAGGCCGCCGGCTGGTGTCCACTCCCAGGTGGCATTGCCGCTGGCCAGGAACTCCTCCACCGCCTCTCGATCGTCGGTCTCGAAGGTACTCTGCCAGCTCTTGCCCAGCCCGATGCCGCCATGCAGGTGCTGCCGGTAGCGGACTCCGCCGCTGAACGCGTCACGGATCGTTTCATCGATTTCATTCAGCCAGAGTCCGCCGTGCACCAGCGGCGTCGCGCCGCCGGTGGCGGCAGGCAGAGCGCAGGAGAAAACGAGCCGAGACGGCCAGGCGTGGGCATAGGACAGCTCGTTGTGCATTGAGATGTCGTATTCCGGCGGGAATTCGGTCGATGTGTAGATGTTGTCGCCGATCTTCGTACGCGGCGAGTTGCCGTGCAGGTAGGCCAGCCGCTGTGCCAGCAGCCTGCCGGTGACCTGCTCCAGCGCCTCTTCTGGCACGGCGAAACCGCGCAGGAGGATTGCCCGGTGTTCTGCCAGCAGGTCGTCCACAGGGAGTGAGTCCAGCTGGGTAAGCAGCTGGGAGACGTCCGCGGGCGCGCCGTCGCCCGCGGGCGTGATTTCCAGCGGCCGCCATTCGCGCGCGTCGTTGTCCATCGCAGGCCCTTCTGTCGTTCAGCTTCGCGACCGACCCCAAGGGGGATCGGGTCGCTTCGGACCGGACCGCCCGAAGGCGTCCTTTCTTCGCTCTGCCACGTAACCGGCCACCGCGGCCGGAGTGGGGAGCTGGAAAACCGTCGCCGAGGGCACCGAGACCCCGAGCCGCTTCTGGATCAAGCGAGTGAGCTGGGTGACCAGCAGCGAATGCCCGCCGAGTTCGAAGAAGCCGTCAGTCGCACCTACCTCGGGCACGCCGAGCACTTCGCTGAACAAGTCGCAGACGACGGCTTCCTCATCGGTGCGCGGAGGCTGGCCGGTGCCCGACACTCCGTAGTCGGGTGCGGGCAAGGCTCGCCGGTCGAGCTTTCCATTCGGCATCAGGGGCAGTGAGCGCAACGACACGACGACCGACGGCACCATGTAGTCCGGAAGCGCCCTCCTCGCCAGTGCCAGCACGGTGTGCGAGTCAACCGCACCGCTTGGACCAGCAGGCACGACGTAAGCGACCAGCCGTCGGTCGCCGGGACGGTCTTCGCGCACCACGGCGACGGCCTGGCGGACCTCGCTGTGCCGGGTCAGAACTGCCTCGATTTCACCGAGTTCAATCCGGAATCCGCGTAGTTTGACTTGGTCGTCGGCGCGCCCGACAAACTCCAGTTTCCCGTCGACGCGCCAACGCACCAGATCTCCGCTGCGGTACATCCGTGCGCCGGACGGGCCGAACGGACAGGCTACAAACCGTTCCGCGGTCAGCCCTGGACGCCGCTGGTAGCCCCTGGCGAGTCCGTCACCCGTGATGTACAGCTCGCCGACGGCACCGGGAGGCAGCTGCTCCAGGCTTGAGCCGAGGACGTATAGCCGGGTGCCAGCGACTGGCTGCCCGATCGGCGCAGGACGGTCGTCGCCCAGTCCGGGTGCCAACCTGCCCACCGTGGCGCAGACGGTGATCTCCGTCGGGCCGTAGGCGTTGAACAGCCGATGGCTGCCTGCCCAGTAGTCGACCACCGCGGGCGGGCACACCTCGCCCGCGGTGACCAACGTTGTGCTTGCCGGGATACGCTCCCGGTCCAGGACGGCAAGCGCGCCCGGCGGCAGCATCACCTGGGTGACTCGGTGCCGGAGAAGCAGTTCGGTCAAAGATGCGCCCGGCAGCACCTGCTCGGCAGTCGCGAGCACCAGCGTCGCCCCGGTATGGAAGGCCTGGGCCAGTTCGGACACCGCTGCGTCGAAACCGAAAGTCGCGAACTGCAGCACCCTGCCGCCCTGCTGTAGGCCTGTCGGCTGCGCCATACCGGCTGCCATCTGCCGCACGCCTCCGTGCGGCACCACGACACCCTTCGGATTTCCGGTGGACCCAGACGTATAGATCAGGTAGGCCGCGTGGCGCGGATCGGAAGCGGCGATCCGGTCCATGTCGGTGTCCACCTGTCCGGCCACTTCCGCGGCGAACCTCGGATCGTCCAAAGCCAGCACGCCCTGGTGCGGCGTATCGCGCGCCAGGGTCGCGGTAGTCAGCACCAGCGTCGGATCGGCGTCCTGGAGCATGAACACGATTCGCTCCGCTGGATACCCGGGGTCGATCGGCAGGAATGCGGCACCGGTCTTGGCGACGGCCACGATCGCGACCACCATCTCCACTGACCGTGGCAACCGCAGCGCGACGATCTGTTCAGGTCCGCTTCCGCGGTCGAGTAGCGCCCGGGCGAGACGATTGCTCTGCCGGTTCAGCTCGGCATAGGTCACAGTGCGCTTCCCGAACAACAACGCGGGTGCGTGCGGTGTGTCGGCCGCAGCGCGCTCGACGATCTCCGACAGGGAGAGGGCGGGGACGCTGTCCGGACCAGTGCCCCAGTTCGCCAGGAGTGCTCGTTCCACTGCGGTCAGCACGTCGATCTTGTCGATCCGTCGGTCCGGGGCGGCGACTGCTCCCTCTAGTACACGCACAAGACGTTCCAGGAGGGTCTGCGCGGTGTCCGGGTCGAACAAGTCGCTGGAGTACTCCAGCAGGAATTCGATCCCGGCAAGGTCGCCAGCCGCGTCGCGCTGCTCTCGGAAGTCGAAGATCAGGTCGAATTTGACGGTGCCGCTGAATCCAGGGCGCAGTTCCGCGTCCAGCTCGCCGAAGTGCAGGTCCAGCGGCTGGTCGCCGCTCGGTGCCAGCATCACCTGGAACAAAGGGTTGGCGGAGGCGGAGCGCGCCGGATTCAGGTGCTCGACCACCCGCTCAAATGGCACGTCCTGATGGCTGTAGGCGGTTGCGTTGCTCAGGCGTGCCTGCTCGATCAGGTCGAGGAAGGCGGGATTGCCCGCGGTGCTGATCCGGATCACCAGCGTATTGACGAAGAACCCGACCAGCTCGTCGAGCGCTTCGTCGGATCTGCCGGTGATCGGCATGCCGATGGTGACGTCGGTTCCCGCACCGCACCTGTTCAGCAGAACAGCAATGGCCGCTTGCACCACCACGAACATGGTGGTCCCGCCGCGCCTGGCGAGGTCGGCGAGCTGCTCGCCGAACGCCGGCGGACAGGGCACGGCGACCATCCCGCCGCGGTGTGTCCGCACCGCTGGCACCGGCCTGTCGGCAGGCAGGCGGATGCTTTCCGGGGCACCGGCGAGCGTTTCCGACCAGAACCGCAGCTGCTCGCTGACTACGCTGTCCGGGTCGTTCTCGGAGCCCAGTACTTCCCACTGCCACTCTGCGTAGTCCGCGTACTGGACCGCGAGCGGCTCCCAGACCGGTGCTTCAGACCGAGATCGAGCGGTGTAGGCGGCGGCGAGGTCGCGCAGCATCGGCCGCGTTGATCCGCCGTCCACCGCGATGTGGTGCAGTAGCAGGACAAGAAGGCTTTCGTCTCGCTCCAGACGCAGTAACCGGGCCCGGATCGGCAGGTCGACGGTCAGATCGAAGACCGTCTCCCGAAGTTCGTCGAGGACACCCTGGAGTTCCTCGGGCCGGCAGTCCTGCACGGCCAGGTCGGGCCGTGCCGACTCCGCGGCATGGACCAACTGGTATGGACGGCCGTCTTGTTCCGGGTACGAGGTGCGCAGCGTCGCGTGCCGGGCCACCACGTCGGCCAAGGCCGTGCTCAGGGCATCCGGATCCGGGATCCCGGCCAGCCGGATCCGGAGCGTCACATTATAGGCGGTCCCGGGCTCCGATTGGTTCAGGAACCACAGACGCTGCTGGACCGGAGCCAGCGGAATCATCGGCTTACCTCACTGCGAGTCACGGAATCGAATCGAACGGAGGCTCCGTCAAGCTCTGGGCGGAGCAGGGAGTCCACCGCGTCGGCTTGGAGCAGCCAAGCGTCGTTGTAGAGCGTCTCCCGGTAGTTCGACGCCAGGTCTGGGCACAAACAGACGGCTCCGGTGACATCCGGATGCCGTGCGAGATACCGGAGGCATCCTGCGATGGTTGCTCCGCTGGATCCGCCGACGCCGATTCCGGCGTCGAGTTCCAGTGTCCGGCAGGTGGCGATCGCGTCGGTATCCGTGACGACTATGTGCGGGGGCCTGGTCGCGCCGAGGAAGTTCGAGGGTTTGCTGGCACCGATCCCGGTGAGCAGGCGGCAGCCCGGCGGCCCGCCGAAAATCGTCGAACCGGCCACGTCGACGGCGACGCAGTCGATCTCCGGTCGTTTCTCCGCCATGTGGCTCGACAATCCGGCGAATGACCCGCCGGTGGACACGGGGGCGAACAGCACTCGGGGTTCCGGACCGAGCTGCTGCTCGAGTTCCGGGCCAGTCCACAGATGGTGCACAGCGGCATTGGCCGGATTCTCGTACTGGTTGGTCCATACGGCGCGTGGATTGGCGGCCAGTATCTCCTGGACGGCGGCGATTCGCCGTTGCAGCCGGAGGCGGTCGTCGCCAGGCTTCGCTTCGACGAGGTGCCCGCCGTACTGGCGGATCGCCCGGGCCATCGCCGGAGGCAGGCGCCCGTCCACTACCGCGGTGAACGGGATGCCCAGCTCCCGGCAGATTCCCGCAAGCGCTACTCCGAGGTTGCCCGAGGTGGACTCGACCACTTCAGAGCCGTCGGCCAGCTCGTCGGCGACGGAGGTCAGCAGGCCGAGCGCGGTCCGTCCCTTGAGCGACCCCCAGCGTGACCGTCCGTCAAGCTTCAGCAGAAGGTTGCGCGGCCGTCCGGCGACCAGAGCAGTGACTTCGGCTACCGGGGTGGGCGGGGTCTGCCGGATCGTATCCCTGGCATAGGTCAGCACGCGTTCCCGCAGCGAACCAGACGTCGTTCGCGGGCTCATCGCGTCCACCGGAGCTGTGGTCGCGTCGTGGCGCGAGCACTCGAAGCCCGACGCGGATAGGTTTCGTCCATCGGCGCAGCGCGGCCACTCGGCCCGGATTGGACTGGGGGAGGACAGGCACGACTGATTTCCGATCCATGGCTGTCCGGAAAGCACCGCTGCCCCTCTGCAGGATTGCCCGTTTCACGTACCCCGGGCGGAACAGCCGGATGGCGACCACGAGAGTGGCGAGGATCTCGGAAGAGGGGCTGGTCAGTTGCTCTCGAGCAGCAGGAGAACCGCGGACCGCTTGCTGCCCGCTCGTGTCGCGCATACTGCCCACGGCAAAATCCCGCTCGGACAGCCGTTGGCGCAGTCCACGACGACAGCCCGGCTATCGTCGGCGAGTGTTTTCTGGCGTGCCATTCTTGCTGATGCAATTTCGCGTGGTTCGTCATCGTTTCGGCTGACCCGTTGACGCTGCACCGTGCCGTAACGGGATGGTTTCGTTGCCGGCGTCGTTCGGCCACTGAGCGGACGACACTGGCCAGCGCGGCATCCTCCGCGCTCTGGCCCTGGCTGAGTGTCGGCATCGGCACGCCGGAGTCCCGAGAACGAAAACGTCCGTGCGCGTTCGCGGTGCGGCCGACCGGTGACTTGTCCATTGTGCGTCTCCCCGCAGTCGGTCAGAAGGCCCGGAACTCGGATTCGAGGTCGTCGCTCGTGCTGGCCGCGGGCAGTGCGGCAAGACTGACGGACGGCATCGCAGGTGTCCGTGCCGCGTACTCCGCGATCGCGGTCAGCGCGCGCAACCACAACTCCGCCAGCCGGGCCACTTCGTCGGTGCTGAACAGCGAGCGTGCCCACTGCCAGACTGCGCCGAGCACGGGTTCTCCGTCCCGGCGCATCGTCAGTGCATTCACTTCGAGGGCGTGTCCGAGCGGGAGACGGGGATCCGACTCGTCCTGCGCGACGTCGTGTTCGTTGTCGAACGACCAGTCGTCGCCATCCGCTTCGGGGAATCTGCCCAGGTAGTTGAACAGCAGTTCCGGGTGTGCGCCGGCGGCCAACTGCGTCGCGGTCACCGGGTTGAGGTGTCGCAATGCGCCGTATCCGAACCCGCGGTCCGGAATGGCGGCGAGTTGCGCCTCGATCTCCCGAACCGCGCGGCGCAATCCGTCGCCCGGTGCCGACGCCTCCAGCGATGGTGCCTCGCTTAACCTGACTCGTACTGGAAACAGATCGGTGGTCCAGCCGACGGTGCGGGACAGGTCGTCGCCTGGGACCAGTTCTGCGCGACCGTGTCCTTCCATATTCAGAAGAAAGTCTCCATCTGTTGTCCCGCGCCAATGAGCTAGCGCCAGCACGAGGCCCGTCACCAATACGGTGTTCACCTCTACGCCGAACACCTCTGGCGACCGGTTCAACAACAGTTCGGTCTGTTCCGGCCGCAGCTCGAACCTGCGGGTCCCCGCGGTCACCCCAGTATCCAGCCGGGGATCGACAGATCGGCGCGCCAGCGGAGTCGGCCGGCCGCCAGTGGCCGCCTGCCAGTACGCCAGCTCGCGTTGCCTGCGGGGGCTGAGCGCGTCTCTCCGCACTCGCTCAGCCCACCGTCGGTACGGAAGCGACACTGGCTCCAGGCGTGGTGTTCCGTTGCGCCGCAATGACTTCCAAGCTTCGGCCAGATCGGATTGCAGGATGCGCAGCGACACTCCGTCGACGGCGTAATGGTGCACCATCAACGCGAGACGGCCCTGCTTGCCCTTGTCGCGGCGGATCCAGACTACGCGCAGCATTCGGGCCGATCCGGGCCTTAACTGGGTTCTCGAACGGTCAAGCGCGTTTCGCGCCAGTGCGAACAGATCGTCGTCGTCTATCCCGGTGCCGTCGACCACTTCCAGACAGTCCTTCGCGAGCACGGATCCGGGAGGCTTGGTCTCCGGTTGCTTCGCGCCGGTTGCGCCGACGTCGGGAAATCGGGCTCGCAGCATGTCGTGTGTGTCCAGTAGCGCCTGTAGACAGGACAGCAGCTCCGGCGCGCCCAGGTCGGCCGGGGTGCGAAGGACCGCCGACTGGCCAAATCCGTCGGTGGGACCGCCGAGAGCGCGCAGCCAGCACATGATCGGGGTGAACGCGAACGGCCCGATCCCGTCCTGCGCGACCTTGGCGGGTCTTTCCATCCGGTCGATCCGAGCTGCCGTCGCAGCCAACGCGCCGAGGGTCTGGTGCCGAAGGACGTCGCCGGTGCTGATCCGCCAGCCGGCCTGCCGCGCGAGACTGGCCATCCGAATCGCCGAGATGCTGTCGCCGCCGAGACCGATGAAGCTGTCCGCGGCGCTCGCCTGGCTGATCCCCAACACGTTGCGTACCAGTGATAGAAGGCCGTCTGCCGAATCGGTTGGTGTGCTTTGGGCGTTCACCGCGGGCCCGAAGTCGGGTACCGGCAGCGCTGCACGATCCAGCTTTTCGTTCGGCGTGGTCGGCAGCTCCTCCAGGAAAACCACCGCAGATGGCACCATCGCATCCGGCAAGGAGCGGCGCAGATGCTCCCGGATCTCCTCAGCGTGGAATGTCGTGCCTTGTTGCAAAACTACGTACGCAACGAGGATTTGTTCGCCAGACGGCCGGGCGAGGGCCTTCGCAGCGGACTGCCGGACCGAAGGGTGCTCGGCGAGTGCGGCCTCGACCTCGGCGGGCTCTACCCTGACGCCGCGGATTTTCACCTGCCCGTCTGCCCGGCCGACGAACTCCAGCATGCCGTCGGCCCGCTTTCGTCCCAGGTCGCCGGTACGGTAAAGGCGTTCCCCTCGTGATCCGTACGGGTCGGCAACGAATCTCTGCGCGGTAAGCGCGGGTTGCCCCAGGTACCCGCGAGCAAGCTGGACGCCGGCCGCGTAGATCTCTCCGGTCTCTCCCGCCGGCACGCGGCCGAGGCGCACGTCCAGCACTTCCAGCCGCATTCCTCGGACCGCCGAGCCGATAGGCACGGAGCGTGCGTCCGGATCCGGGGAACATCGCCAGTGCGCGGTGTCGACAGTCGTCTCGGTAGGGCCGTAGAGGTTGACCAGCTCCGCGTTCAGGCACTGGTGGAAACGACGCTGCACCGCCACCGGCAACGCGTCGCTGGCCGAGTAGACACGGCGCAAGCTGCGGCACAGTCCAACCAGCTCGTCGTCCAGGAAGACCGGCAGCAAAGACGGAACGAACTGCGCGATCGTCACACGGTGTCGTGCGATCACGTCGGCGACGTACTCCGGCTCCCGGTGCCCGCCCGGTCGGGCTAGCACCATGGCGGCCCCGGCAGTCAGCGGCAGGAAGAACTCCAGCATCGCACCGTCAAAGCCGGCGGGGGTCTTCTGCAGTACCCGGTCCTCTGCGGTCAGCGAATACTCGTCCGCCATCCAGGCCAGGTAGTTCATGATGGATTTGTGGGGGATCACCACGCCCTTCGGGCTGCCGGTGGAGCCCGAGGTATAGACCACGTATGCCGCCTGGTCCGGGAGGACGGTCCGGCCGGGCCGCCTGGGCTCATCCGGGTCGAGGCGGCCTGTTTCGCCGGCGTCGGTCAGCAGGAGCGGTGCCGGTGGCAGGGTCGTGGCCGTGGCCGAGTCTGTGAGCACCAGTGTTGGCTTCGCATCAGCGAACAGGTATCCGATTCGCTCGACCGGGTACCCGGTGTCCACCGGCAGGAAGGCCGCTCCGGACTTCAGGATCGCCAGCAGACCGGCAATCAGGTCCGGCGACCGGTCCAGCGCGATTGCCACCAGATCTGCAGGTCCTATTCCCCGGTCGACCAGCTGCCGGGCGAGCTGGCTGGCGCGGCCCTCCAATTCGGCATAGGTCAGCCGAAGGCCGCCCTCGCCCAGCAGCGCGACGGCCTCCGGAGAGCGCGACACCTGAGCTTCGAACAAGCCATGGAGGCCGGAAACCGGATTCTGCAATCGGTGAACGTCCGCTGTGGGCACGGTGTCGACTCCTCGGGGCCGCATAAGTCGTTGGTCGCCCGATGTCGCCTCGGCGAGGCGACATCGGGCGGTTTCGGTCGACGTGGTCAGTGCGTCGGTCTCGGCCTATCCGAGGCTCATCCGGTCCGGTCGCGATCCGGTGCTGTCCAAGGGGGCGGTGCCTGCTCTGGGTTTCCAGGGACAAGCGGAGCCGGGCAAGCGCGTCGAGCAGGTCCTGCGAGTTTCGTCCGGTGGGCTATTCGCCGCCCTTCGCTGCTGGATAACCATTGAAAAATCCGCGCCAGCATGCTGGGCCGGATTCACGACCGCGTAACAGAAACAGGAGACCGGTTATGACGACTATTGCGGACCAGCGAGCGGTGGCCGAGGCGACCGCCCGGCCTGCGGTCAACTCTTGGGACGAGTTCACTCAGTTGCGCGAAGTGATCGTCGGTGACGTCGAGCACGCCCGGCTTCCCGCGATGACCGACCTGTCCGCGTGGCTCGCCTGTTATCCGACTCTGACCCGAGCGGAACTGGAGCGGGTTTCGGTGGGCCGGTTCCCCGCGCAGGTCATCGATGAGACCAAGGAAGACCTCGCGATACTGGTCGACACCCTCCGTGAACTAGGCGTGGTTGTCCGGCAACCGGCCGCACCTGACCACTCCATCCGGTTCAAGACGCCGGACTGGAGCAGCGACGGCTACTTGTCTTACTGCCCGCGCGACATCACAATGGTCCTCGGCTCAACCATCGTCGAGACTCCGAGCCCGATGCGAGCGCGCTATTTCGAACTGCTCGGGATGCGCGAACTGTTCCAGGAGTACATGTTGCGCGGTGCCACTTGGCTGGCCGCGCCGAAACCGCGGCTGGGCGACGAACTGTTCTCGCTCGACGAGCACGGCCTGCCGCTGCTCGGCGAACAGGAGCCGGTTTTCGACGCCGCCAACACCTTGCGGATCGGTCGCGACATCGTCTACCAAGTTTCCCGCAGCGGGAACGAAATGGGGAGGCAATGGCTCGAGTCCATGCTCCGGCTGGTCGGCGACTTCCGAGTGCACGCTGTCCGCGGTGTTTACGGCTACACGCACATCGACACGACAATCACGTTGCTGCGCCCCGGTCTCGTACTGCTGAACCCGGACCGCCTCAGCCCGGACACGGTGCCCGCGCCGTTCCGTGGCTGGGACGTGCTGTGGTCGCCCCCCGTCCGTGATGTCCCGACTGTCGTCCAGCCGCCGCTGAGTGCTCCTTGGCTCGGGATGAATCTGCTCATGGTGAGTCCGGACGTGGCGATTGTCGATTCCGGCCAGCCCGAGCTGATCGCTGCCATCGAACGGCGTGGTATCACGGTGATCCCTCTGCAGCTGCGGCATTCCCGTGTCCTTGGCGGCGGATTCCACTGTGTGACATTGGACGTTGTACGGGACGGCGGCCTGGAGGACTACACCGGCTGAGCATCGGGGCGACCAAGCGGATCCGACGCCGTAACCGGAAGCTCTCCGCCAGGGCTGCGCCGGACCTCATCGGCGTGGCGGTTGTACGCGCTGACGAGGAGCAGAACAAGATCCGGCAATCGCCGCTGGACCGCGTTGGCCACGTGACGGCCTGCACCCGGACCGCCGACACACGAGGCTGGTCGAGCGCAGATCCGGGAGAAATACCGATCGAGCCGAGCGGGGAGCATTCTGGCGATGTGCGACTCGGCGGCAGGGTCCGTGCGTCGGCCTCGCTCTCGTCGGGCAGACCCCGTTCTAGGTTCGCGGAATCGCACAGCAGGCCCTGCCACGCGGTGGGCTGATCGCGCCGGCGAGCCGGTAGCCGACGCGGACTGCCATGCAGGCGAATGACGTCCGTTCACAGACCCGAGCGTCCTGAATTCCGGCCCCGGGCCGTTGCGTCAGAGGATGACCCGCGTCGCTTGTGCCGGGTTTTCCCGCGGCAACCATCCGGCTGCGACGGCACGCACGATCCGCCGCAGCTCGAAGGTGCCTCGGGTAGGCGAGCCGAATCCAGAGCGCTGGCGTCAGGGTCTAGGCCGCCCGTGCGGCCACCGTGCCGCTGTCTCACCGGCGCGCGGTATCGTCACATTACGCCCTCGTACTATCGTCATGGTCTGGCGCGGCCCCGCTAGCCGACGTGGGGGGTCTTGGCATCGTGAAGGCGAAGAGCTGGACTGGACGGGAGCCAGGCGGTCGTCGAGAGGGCCTGACACCGCGATCCGCAAACTGCGTCAGCAGAGCGAGGATGTCGGTACGGAGCTGGCGCATCTCGTCGACGGTAAGGTGCGTGATCATGCTGATGTGGCCGCTCAATTGTTGCCATTCAGGCGGCAAGCTGGGCTGGACAGAGGCTCGGTAGGTTCTGATCGTCTCCAGGTGCCGGTTCACGATCACATCGGTGAGTGTTTGGGCATTGGCCGATGTCTCGGTGTCGTCTCGTACTTCCGTTGTTCCGATGCCGCCGGGGATCAGCCTCCAGGGACGTTCTCGCCCTCGTCCGCCCTCCGCTTGCTGGACGAATCCGTACTTGGCGAGGGTTCTCAGATGGAAGGAACAGTTGGCCGGCGTTTCCCCGACGAGCTCGCTGGCCTGGGCCGCAGTCAGCGTACCGGCCAAAGCCAGATGTTCCAGCAGCTCCAGACGCAATGGATGGGCCAGCGCTCGCATGGCCTTGGCATCAGTCACTTGACGAGCACCCGCAGCCGATCCTGGCTGTTGGCTCGGCGCTGCCTCCGATCCGTCGGCGGGGCAGGGCTTTCCAGAACAGTCGGAACGCATGTTTCGATTTTAGATGCGTAGCGCCGCTTGCGCAGCGGAGCTCCGACCTTGAGCGAAGAGCTGATCCATCTGCGCCTTCCCCGTGTGATACCGAGCTGAAGCCGGCTCTGGCTACCTTGCTGATCTGCGGTGGTACTGCTCCCGCGGCATCGACAAGCCATCATCGAAGGAGCTCACGGTGACGAATCCGTTCGAGGACGACGAAGCTGCGTACATCGTTCTTGTCAATGAAGAAGGACAGCACTCTCTCTGGCCGCTCTTCGTCGACGTGCCGGCCGGGTGGAGTGAGGTCTTCCGTGCAGACAACAAAGCCGAATGCCTCGCTTACATCGACAAGAACTGGACCGATCTGCGTCCGAAGAGCCTCATCGACGCGATGGAGCGGCAGGCTGCTCGCTGAGAGGAACCACGTGCCAGCCGAGAACTCGTATACCGGAAAAAACGGCGTGTCCCCTACCTTGCACGGGTTGGTCGAGGCGCAGGTATCGCGCACCCCGGAAGCGACCGCGGTCGTGTTCGAGGACGAGAGCCTCACCTATGCGGAACTTGACTCGCGCGCGGCCGAACTGGCCCGTGAGCTCCGAGGCCGAGGCGTCGGAGCCACCGATTTGGTCGCTGTGGCCTTGGACAAATCGCTTGGCCTGGTGGTCAGCATCTTGGCGGTCCTCAAAGCCGGTGCGGCTTATCTCCCGGTCGACACCAGCTACCCTGCCGGCCGGATCGCTTTCATGCTCGAAGACGCGCATCCCGCGTGCGTGCTCGCCGATTCGGTCCTCGCGACCCGGCTGCGGGGCCGCTGCATGATCGTCGATCCGGGCCAGAAAGCGCCGCCCGCTCCCGCGGCGCGCCGGTCTGAGCCTCCCATCTGGGCCGTTCACGCCGACGAGGCCGCATACGTGATCTATACATCGGGCTCCACAGGAAGGCCCAAGGGAGTGGTCGTCTCTCATCGGTCCATCGTCAACCGCTTGACGTGGGTGTTGGAAGAATACGAGGTCACTCCGGACGACCGGGTGCTGCAGAAGGCTCCTACCGGATTCGACGGGGCCGTAGTCGAGTTCTTCATGCCGCTTTGCGCAGGTGCCGCGATAGTCCTCGCGAAGCCAGGCGGCCATCGGGAGCCGGAGTACCTCGCGGAACTGATCGCGAAGCGAGCGGTCACCATCGCACAGTTCGTACCGTCCATGCTTCCGGCTTTCCTTGACGACGAACTCGCACCGCTGTGCAAGACGCTCCGCCGGGTGTATTCGGCAGGCGATGTCCTGTCGATTGGGGTGCAGCAGCGTTTCCGGCGACGACTTGATGCTGACCTTGTCAACACGTACGGCCCGACCGAGGCGACAATCGATGTCTCGCACTGGTCTTGCGTGCCAGAACCCGGCGCCACCAGCGTTCCGGTCGGAAACGCTGCGCGGAACACGCGGATCGAAGTCCTCGATGCAGAGTTGCGTCGCGTGCCTGCATTGAAGGCCGGTGAGATCTATCTGGCGGGGGTCCAGCTGGCCCGAGGATATTTCGGCCGGCCGGGCATGACTGCCGAGCGTTTCGTCGCCGACCCGCACGGCGCACCCGGCGAGCGTATGTACCGGACAGGGGACCGGGGACGGAAGCGGCCCGACGGGGTTCTCGAGTTCATCGGGCGAGCAGATGCTCAGGTGAAGATCCGAGGGGTCCGAGTCGAGCCCGCCGAGGTCGAAGCTGCCCTCGCGCGCCACCCCTCGGTGGTTCAGTCCGCCGTGAAGGCGGTTCCGGGTGCCTCGGGGGATAAGCGGCTCATCGCCCAGGTGGTCGTGGCGGACCGGAGCACGATCACGTCCGGGGCGATCCGTGACTATCTGCGGAGCTCGCTGCCGGAAGCAATGGTTCCGTCGGCAATCGTCTTCCGGGGCGAGCTGCCGCTCACGCCCAACGGGAAGCTCGACCGGGCGGCTCTTCCGACGCCATGCCTCGACGATCACGTTGCGCAGGCCGACGGCGCGGACGAGCTATCGGCGGACGACGTCGAAAACTCGTTGCTCGGTCTCGTCCGCGAGGTTTTGGGCGTCAGGCACGCGACCCTGACCGAGACATTCATCGGGCTCGGCGGCGACAGCATCTCCGCCATCCGGCTCGCGAGTCGGGCCCGGCAAGCCGGACTGCGGGTCTCCACGGGTGATGTGCTGCGGCACAACAGCCTCGGCGACCTGGCTCGCATCACTCGACGGGTGTCGCGGACGGCTGAGTCAGCGGCCAGCGACGGCGTGGGCCGGTTTCCACTGACCCCGATCATGCGACGGTTGTTCGAGTTGGGCGGGCAGGTAAACAGCTTCAGCCAGTCCATGGTGCTCCGGACACCGGCAGACGCCCAGGAGCCGGAGCTTCTCACCTGTCTCCAGGCATTGTTGGACAGTCACGACGTGCTGCGAGCCCGGTTCAAGTCGGACAGTTCGGGAGCTCGGCAGCCTGAGATCTCTGAGGTCGGGGCTGTGACAGCCGCGAGCTGCCTCGAGACCGTGGATGTCGCCGACATCGAAGAGCGCCACCTTCCGCCACTTGTCCGGGCCGGTCTCGATCGGGCCCGGTCTCAACTCGACATAGCCGCTCCGAAGCTGCTGCGTGCGCTCTGGTTCCGTGGGGGACCATCGCGGCAAGGGCGCCTGGCGGTGCTCGTCAACCACTTGGTTGTCGACGGCGTCTCGCTGCGGATTCTGCGAGCCGATCTGGCCGAGGCGTGGAAGTCGCTCAGACTGACCGGCACGCCGCGGGTCGCACCAGTTCCGCTGTCGTTCCGGCGTTGGGCTTCTCTCTTGGACCAAGAATCGAGCAGCATCCGCCGACGGAGGGAACTGGAGCACTGGATCGGAGCCAGCACCGGGCCCTCAGCGCCGGTGGCGGAGCATGCCACCGGACGTCGGCCGTCGGTGACCGCGACTTTGTCCTCGCGGCGTCTCGATCTGTCGGCGGAGACGACGGAGTCGCTCTTGAACCAGGCACCCTCGGCCTTCGGCTCCGATGTGAACACCCTTCTCCTAACCGGGTTGGCGCTCGCGCTTGCCGCTTGGCAGGATCCGGTGGCTCCAATGATAAACCGAGAATTTCGCATCGCGATGGAAGGCCACGGCAGGGAAGAAGTTTTCCCCGGTGCGGATCCCGTCCGCACGGTCGGCTGGTTCACCAGCTTGTTCCCAGTGCGTCTTCGGCTGGACGGGATCGAGACGCAGCCCGGCGGCCCCTCGGAGTCTGCTCTCCGCCGGGCCGTCGACCAGATCGGGCGGCAATTGGCCGCGATTCCCGACAAAGGGTTCGGCTACGGCTTGCTGCGCTATCAGAATCCGGAAACGGCGCCTCGGCTCACCGCGACCGAGGAGCCGGGCGTCCTCTTCAATTACCTGGGCCGCTTCTCCGAGGCTGATCGTTCTGACTGGGCATTCGACGCGGACCACGACGTGGCGATGGACGAGTCCGATGATTCCATGCCATCGGTCCATGCTGTAGAGGTGAACTCTCTGGCGATGCGCCAGGACGACGGGCTGGTTCTGAGCGCCGTCTGGAAATGGGATGATTCCCTGCTCGGAGGAGAGTCGGTAGGGCGTCTCGCGGCGTTGTGGTTCGCGATGCTCGCTCGTATCGCCGATTATGCGGGCGAGGCGAATGCAAATACGCCGGTGCATGCAAAAGTGTCACAAGCGGTCGCTGCGAGAGGAAATATCGAGGACATCGAGTCCGAATTCAGGGAATTCTGACCGACTCAGGGAGAGAGCGATGCAACCGTCACCTGTCGAGGAAGTCCTGCCGCTGTCTCCGCTGCAGGAGGGCCTGTTGTTCCACTCGTTGTACGAGCAGGAGTCCGGATCTCTGTACCTGACTCAGACCTCAGTGCGCCTCGTGGGAGACCTCGACCAGCCCCGGCTGGAGAACGCGACAGCCACCCTGCTCGCCAGGCACGCGAACCTGCGGGCAACCTTCCGGTACCGCAAATCGGGAGAGCCGGTGCAAGTGATCCGCCGAGCCGTGCCTCCCGAATGGACGATCGTGACGGCGGAGGAAGCGGGCGGGACGCCGCGAGTGATCGAGGAAGACTGGCGGCGCGGGATGGAAATCGGCGGTGAATCGCTGATGCGGTTCACGCTCATCCGGGAGAACGAGCGACGTCACGTCTTGCTGATCACTGCGCATCATCTCCTCATGGACGGCTGGTCGGAGATGCTCTTGATGCGTGAACTCGTGCAGCTCTACTCTGCCTCGAACGAGGTCGCCCAGCTGCCGCCGGCCCGGCCGTTCCGCGAATACCTGGACTGGATCCGAACCAGGGACCGGACCGAGTCTGATGCTTTGTGGCTGGAGACCTTGGCGGGCTTCGACGAGCCCACCTGCGTGGTGTCCGGCAGGGGACAGCGCCGGGACGTGGAGCCGGCGGATGCCACCGCGGAACTGACCGAGGAGTCGACCGCGGCACTCCGGCGGCTGGCGCGAACATACGGATGCACGGTCAACACGTTGATCCTGGCGGCGTGGGCATTGACCCTAAGCCGATATGCTGGCAGGGACGACGTTGTTTTCGGCACCACGGTCACGGTCCGGCCGCCGGAGCTCGAGGGCGTCGAGGACATGATCGGACTGCTGATCAACACGGTGCCGGTTCGTGCGGAGCTCAAGCCCGGCGACACGTTTCGTGACCTCGCGATCCGTATTCACGAGCAACGAGCCGGACTGTCGGAGCACGACTACCTCGGCCTGGCCGACGTTCAGCGGCTCGCGAGTTCTCCGTCCGCGTTATTCGACACCAACGTGGCGTTCGGCAACTTCCCGATGAACGGTTACGACCTGGGGATCGACACCGGGGATCTGGAATTCCAGGACTTCTCGTACCGGGACGCCTCGCATTATCCGCTGACCCTTGTAGTGGATCCCCGGGACCGGTTGGAGCTTCGGCTGCACTACCGACCGGATCTCCTCGAGGCTTCCCTGGCGCAGGCCTGGGCGAACTGGATAAAGACCCTGCTGAACCGGGTGACGGATGACCCAGACTGCCTGCTCGCATCGATAGACCTGCTGGACGAAGAGGGTCGGCGGCGGGTGGTTGAGTTGTGGAATGAGACGGCGCGTGCGGTGGATGAGGTGGGATTGGGGGAGTTGTTTGAGGCGCAGGTGGCGTCGAGTCCGGATGCGGTGGCGATTTCGTGTGATGGTGAGAGTCTGAGTTATGCGGAGTTGAATTGCCGGGTCAATCGGTTGGCTTGGTTTCTTATTGGTTCTGGTGTGGGTCCTGAAGAGTTGGTCGCGATTGTGTTGCCTCGGTCGATCGACGCCGTGGTGGCGATGTTGGCGGTGGTGAAGTCTGGTGGGGCGTATGTTCCGATTGATCCGGAGTATCCGGCTGATCGGGTTGCGTACATGCTTGCTGATGCGGCGCCGCGGCTGGTTCTGACGAGTGTGGGTCTGCGCGGGGGTGTCTTGGGCGGGGTCGGGGTGTGTCTGGACGCGCCGGAGACTCTGCGTGATCTGGAGCGGCGCTCTGTGGCGAACCCGGGGGAGGGTGACCGGGTCGCGCCGTTCGCGCTGGGTGCCGCGGCGTACGTTATTTACACCTCGGGGTCGACTGGGCGTCCCAAGGGCGTGGTGGTGGAGCATCGTTCGGTGGGGGCGTATCTGGTTCGGGCGAGGTCGGTCTATCCTGATACGTCCGGGAGTTCCGTGGTGCATTCTTCGTTGTCGTTTGATTTGACGGTCACCGCGTTGTTCACTCCGTTGGTTAATGGCGGTCATGTTACTTTGGCGGGTCTCGACGAGGAGTCGTTGAAGGGTGTTCCGCAACCCAGTTTCATGAAAGCGACTCCTAGCACGGTGGCGGTTCTTGACGCATTGCCGGATTCTGCTTCCCCCTCCGGAATGCTGATTCTCGGAGGCGAGACGCTGACTGGGGAGATGTTGAGATCCTGGCGATCGAACCATCCGGGGGCGACCGTTCTCAACGTTTATGGGGCGACCGAGGCCACGGTGAACAGCACTGAGTACTGGGTGCCGCCGGAGAAGGTTCTCGACGACGACCAGCTGCCTGTGGGCCGCCCGTTCTGGAACACCCAGGTGTACGTCCTGGACAGGTGGCTCCGACCGGTCCACTCGGGCGTGGTGGGAGAGATCTACTTAGCCGGCGTCCAGCTTGCCAGGGGGTACCTCGGACGCGCGGGTCTGACCGCGGAGCGCTTTCTCGCAAGCCCTT
This sequence comes from Amycolatopsis sp. NPDC054798, assembly GCF_053611505.1. Classification (NCBI taxonomy): domain Bacteria; kingdom Bacillati; phylum Actinomycetota; class Actinomycetes; order Pseudonocardiales; family Pseudonocardiaceae; genus Amycolatopsis; species Amycolatopsis sp. NPDC054798. Next base: position 63,706 of record NZ_JBSHAM010000006.1, read on the forward strand.
TCGGCGCCGTCGGGTCGCGGATGTACCGTACTGGCGACCTGGGGCGGTGGACCGGCGAGGGCCTGCTCGAATTCGCCGGCCGCGCCGACGCGCAGATCAAGGTCCGAGGTCACCGGATCGAGCCGGGCGAGATCGAGGCGATGCTCACCGGGCACCCTGATGTCGCCGAAGCGACCGTTGTGTTGCGGGAAGAGCGCCGGGGGGACCAACGGCTGGTTGCCTACCTTGTCGCGGCGTCAGCCAGGGTCCCCGAGCCTCGGGCCCTGCGGCAGTATCTGGCCACGCAGCTACCCGACTACATGGTCCCCGCGGCCATCGTCGTGCTGGCCCGGTTGCCTCGTACTGCCAACGGCAAGCTCGACCGGAGCTCGCTTCCCGCTCCGGAGTACCTCCACGATTCCGGCGGCCGTGAACCGCGAACGCAAAGGGAAGAACTCCTCTGCGGACTGTTCGCCGAAGTCCTCGACCTGCCCCAGGTCGATGTTCACGACAACTTCTTCGACCTCGGCGGACACTCTCTGCTTGCTATCCGCCTCGTCAGCAGGGCTCGGTCGATCTTCGGCCGCGAACTGTCGGTGCGAAACCTCTTCGACACTCCGACGGTCGCGGGGCTCGCGGCTAGACTCGAGCGCGCGAGCGCGGCGCGGATACCGGTGACGGCGCAAGAACGAGGATCACGCCTGCCGCTTTCCCCAAGCCAGCGTGGCTTGTGGATCCTCGAGCAGGCGACTGGACCCAGCCCGACTTACAACGTGCCCTTGGCTGCGCGGCTGACTGGCCCGCTCGACCACGACGCGCTGAATAAAGCGCTGGTTGATGTGGTGGCCAGGCACGAGAGCCTGCGCACCATGATCGTGGAAGACAGCGAAGGACCATGGCAGGCCGTGCTTGATCCGCAAGAGCTGGATGTGGCGTTCGAGATCGTGGACAGCAGTCCTGGGCGCGTGTCGGCCCAGTTGAACGCGGCCGCTGAGCACGCGTTCGACTTGAGCAGCGAGTTGCCGGCGCGCGGCTGGCTGTTCGTCGTGTCCCCGGAGGAGTGCGTCCTGCTGCTGCTGATTCATCACATCAACAGCGACGGCGTGTCCATGCTCGTGACGGCCAAGGATCTGGCCGAAGCTTATGCGGCCCGAGTCCGGGGAACCGCGCCGGAATGGGCCTCGCCGCCTGTTCAGTACCCGGACGTCGCCCTGTGGCAGTGGAAGGTGCTGGGCGACGAGAAGGACGAGAGCAGCCTCATGTGTCGCCAGCTCGCCACGTGGAAGCGGCTTCTTGCGAACCTCCCCGAAGAGATCCGACTGCCGAGAGACTTCGCGAGGCCGGAGAAACCAGCCTCGAAATGCGGATCCGTGCGCTTCGAAGTTCCGTCCGGTCTGCACTTGCGCATGATCAGCCTGGCTCGATCGCATGGTGCTACACCGTTCATGATGGTGCAGGCAGGGCTGGCGGTTCTCCTGTCGAAGCTGGGCGCGGGTACCGACATTCCGCTCGGCATCCCGGTCACCAGCCGCACCGACGAGGCACTCGCCGATGTTGTCGGGTATTTCATCAACTCGCTTGTCCTTCGCACTGACGTGAGCGGCGATCCGACGTTGGTCGAATTGTTGGAACGGGTGCGAGAGGACGACTTGATCGCATACAGCAACCAGGACGTTCCCTTCGAGGCGGTTGTCGATGCGCTCAATCCTCCTCGGATTCCGAACCGGACCCCGCTCTTTCAGGTCAGGCTCGTCTTCAACGAAGACAAAGAGCGCGCCGCGGTGCGTGCACTGGGCGCCCTGCCTGGTGTGACGGTCGCAGAGGAGACGATCGACAGTGCGATGGCCAAGTTCGATTTGCTGTTCCGCTTCGTCGAGCGAGGCGATTCGCCGAACGCGGGCCGGGGGCTGGACTGCGTCCTGGAGTTCAACGCCGACCTGTTTGCCCCTGGCACTGCTGAGTCGCTCGCCGATCAACTGCTCGAGGTCCTGCATGCATTCGTCGATGTCCCGCACAGCCGAATCTCCGACGTGGACGTGCTGCTCCCGGAGGGTCGGCGGCGGGTGGTTGAGTTGTGGAATGAGACGGCGCGTGCGGTGGATGAGGTGGGATTGGGGGAGTTGTTTGAGGCGCAGGTGGCGTCGAGTCCGGATGCGGTGGCGATTTCGTGTGATGGTGAGAGTCTGAGTTATGCGGAGTTGAATTGCCGGGTCAATCGGTTGGCTTGGTTTCTTATTGGTTCTGGTGTGGGTCCTGAAGAGTTGGTCGCGATTGTGTTGCCTCGGTCGATCGACGCCGTGGTGGCGATGTTGGCGGTGGTGAAGTCTGGTGGGGCGTATGTTCCGATTGATCCGGAGTATCCGGCTGATCGGGTTGCGTACATGCTTGCTGATGCGGCGCCGCGGCTGGTTCTGACGAGTGTGGGTCTGCGCGGGGGTGTCTTGGGCGGGGTCGGGGTGTGTCTGGACGCGCCGGAGACTCTGCGTGATCTGGAGCGGCGCTCTGTGGCGAACCCGGGGGAGGGTGACCGGGTCGCGCCGTTCGCGCTGGGTGCCGCGGCGTACGTTATTTACACCTCGGGGTCGACTGGGCGTCCCAAGGGCGTGGTGGTGGAGCATCGTTCGGTGGGGGCGTATCTGGTTCGGGCGAGGTCGGTCTATCCTGATACGTCCGGGAGTTCCGTGGTGCATTCTTCGTTGTCGTTTGATTTGACGGTCACCGCGTTGTTCACTCCGTTGGTTAATGGCGGTCATGTTACTTTGGCGGGTCTCGACGAGGAGTCGTTGAAGGGTGTTCCGCAACCCAGTTTCATGAAAGCGACTCCTAGCACGGTGGCGGTTCTTGACGCATTGCCGGATTCTGCTTCCCCCTCCGGAATGCTCATTCTCGGAGGCGAGCACCTTGTCGGCGAGGCGATCCGCGATTGGCGAGTACGTCATCCTCGGGCGACCGTGATCAACGCCTACGGGCCGACTGAACTGACGGTCAACTGTACTGATTTCAAGGTAGAGCCCGGCTCAGTTCTGAAGGCCGGGCCTGTTCCCATCGGTCGCCCGTTCTGGAACACGCAGGTGTACGTCCTGGACAGTCGGCTCCGCCCGGTGCCGCCCGGTGTTCCGGGTGAACTTTACGTCGCTGGCGTAGCGCTGGCGCGAGGTTACCTCGGTCGGCCAGGGCCGACCGCTGAGCGCTTCGTCGCGAACATGTTCGGGTCTGACGGGTCGCGGATGTACCGTACTGGCGATCTGGTGCGGTGGACCGGCGAGGGCCTGCTCGAATTCGCCGGCCGCGCTGATGCGCAGGTCAAACTTCGCGGCTACCGAATCGAGCCGGGCGAGATCGAGGCGATGCTGACGACCCTCCCGGTTGTTCTGCAGGCTGCCGTGTTGTTGCGTGAGGACGAGCCGGGCGACCAGAGGCTCGTCGCCTACATCGTCTGCCCGCCCGGCCGGCGAGCGGACGCCGAGGCGCTGCGGCGGCACCTGGCCGAACGGCTTCCTGGCTACATGATCCCAGCCGCCTTCATGTTTCTGGAAGAATTTCCGCGCACGGTCAACGGAAAACTCGACCGCAGGTCGTTGCCTCGTCCTCGTTATCTGCCGAATTCCGAGGCGGACATTCCTGAAAACGCCAACGAAAAGATTCTCCGCGAACTGTTCTCCGAAGTGCTCGGCAATCCGGGTGTGGGAGTCAACGATAATTTCTTTGAGTTGGGCGGTCACTCTCTTCTCGCTATCCGGCTGATGGCCAAAGTGTGTGCGGAACTCGACAGTGACGTCAACCTCACCAGTCTGTTCATGAATCCTACTGTCGCGTCTTTGGCTGCTCATATTGAATCTGATTCAAGAACTTCGAAGCGGCGGCGTCCTCGGCTTGAGGCCAGGAATCGCAGTTGACTTCTTGAATATTCGAGGCCCTTCTGTGCGGGATAACCGATCGAAGGAGCTCGCGAATATCCTTCATTGGTAGCGGACTGCTCGGCCGAGTATGCGACAGGAGAATAAGTGATCATGGATCTGCGACGAATATCTGTCTTCGATTCGACGCTTCGGGACGGCGAGCAGGCACCGGGCAACACGATGTCGCCGGAGCAGAAACTCGCCATCGCCCGGGGGCTGGAAGCTGTCGGCGTCACCACGGTCGAAGCGGGCTTCCCGGCGTCGTCCCCGAGTGACTTCGAGTCGGTCCGCCTGATCTCGAAGGCGCTCACTTCCGCGAAGTTCGCCACCCTGAATCGGGCGACGCGCAGCGATATTGAAGCTGCGGCCGAGGCCGGAGGTGTTGACAACCACCAGTTGCAAGTCATGGCGACCGGCAGCAACATCCACCTGGAGCACAAGCGCGGCATAACCCGGCGAGATGCGGTCCGCGAGATCGCCGACAGCTTCCGGTTCGCGGCCTCGTTAGGCTTCAGCGACGTATCCCTCGGCATCGAGGACGCTTCCCGCGGCAGCGACGACTTGCTCCGATCGCTGATCGAGTCGGCTCTCAGCGAGGGCGGTGCCACTGTTGTGCTCGCGGACACGACGGGCTGCATGCATCCGGCGGAGTTCGGCGGGATGGTGGCACGCGTGAAGGACTGGACAGGCGGTTCCGCGAGGGTTTCCGTGCATTGTCATGACGACTTCGGTTTGTCTCTCGCGAACGCCCTTGCCGGAATAGCCGCGGGGGCAGGCGAGGTTCAGGCCACTCTGGCTGGCATCGGCGAACGCGCCGGCAACACAGCTCTGGAGGAGCTGGCTGCAGTATTGGCATACAAAGGCGAGCAACTCGGCGTCTCGTGCGAAATCAAAACGCAGGGTCTGTACGCGGTATATGAGCTGCTGTGTGCCGCGATTGGTCCGGTGGCGGCGCGGAACAAAGCGATCTTCGGTGAGAACGCCTTTTCGACCGAGGCAGGAATCCATCAGGCGGGTCTTCTGCGCAACCCGATAACCTACGAATTCGTCGAGCCCTCTTTATTTGGTCGTGAGCGCCGGATCATGGTCGGACGGCATTCAGGGCGGAATATCGTCCGGCACGTGCTGGAACAGTTCGGCTTTGCGGCGGAAGCAGGTGACCCGCTGCTGGAGGAGATCTACCGGACGTACATCGCTGAGCAGGTCCGCGGCGAATGCATCGAACTGGACGAGTTGCGGACGGTCATCGAAAAACGTCTCGTGGAGGCGGCCCGGTGACTGCCGGACGCACACTGATCGACAGGATCTGGGACAGCCACGTCGTCAGCCGGTCCGCGGAGGGCTCCGATCTCCTCTATGTCGACCTGCACCTGATCCACGAGGCCAGCTCTCCACAGGCCTTCGACGGTTTGCGCCTGATGAACCGTCGAGTGCGTCGTCAGGACTTGACGCTCGCCGTGGAAGACCACAATGTCCCGACTGACGGTCTGCTGCTCCGAGACGAACTCGGCCGTGCACAGGTCGAAGCACTTCGCAGCAATTGCGACCGGCACGGTATCGAGCACCTGAAACACGGTGCGGAGCGCCAGGGGATAGTCCATGTCGTAGCTCCCGAACTCGGGCTGGTGCAGCCGGGGTTGACTGTAGTTTGCGGTGACAGCCATACTTCGACGCACGGCGCGTTCGGCGCGATCGCCTTCGGCGTCGGTACAAGCGATGTCGAGCATGTCCTGGCCACACAGACATTGTCGCTTCGTCGGCCTCGCACAATGGTTGTCGACTTCACCGGAGCGAGTCCGGTTGGCATCACCGCCAAGGATATCGTCCTTGCGCTGGTGGCGAGGATAGGCGCGAACGGTGCGCAGGGTCACGTGATCGAATACCGCGGGGCGGCTATCGAGCAGCTCACCATGGAGGGGCGGTTGACGATCTGCAACATGAGTGTCGAGGCGGGCGCCAGAGCGGGGCTCATTGCCCCCGATGACGTCACCTTCGAGTACCTTCGGGGCCGGCCGTGCTCCCCGGTGGGCGGCCAATGGGACGCCGCCGTCGAATACTGGCGCTCGTTGAGAAGCGCACCTGACGCGTCGTTCGATCGTTCAGTGACGCTCGATGTCTCCGAACTCACACCCTTCGTCACGTGGGGCACTCATCCCGGCCAGGCCGTGCCGATCGAGGGGCGGGTCCCGGACCCGGACGGGTTCGCCGATCCCGCGGAACGGGCGGCTGCACGCCGGGCACTGGAGTACATGAAGCTGCGACCGGGTACTGAGATGCGCGACGTCCCCATCGACGTCGTCTTCCTCGGCTCCTGCACCAACGGCCGTGTGGAGGACCTGCGGGCCGCGGCGGACGTCATGCGCGGTCGCAAGGTCGCGGAGGGCCTGCGCATGCTGGTTGTGCCCGGTTCCATGCAGGTCCGTGCGGTCGCAGAAGCCGAGGGCCTGCACGAGGTGTTCCTCGCCGCGGGTGCCGAGTGGCGCCTGTCCGGGTGCTCGATGTGCATGGGCATGAACACGGACCGGCTCCAGCGAGGTGAGCGGGTTGCTTCGACGTCGAACCGCAACTATGAGGGGCGCCAGGGAACGAACGCCCGGACGCACCTGGTGTCGCCCGAAGTCGCGGCCGCCACTGCTGTCAACGGGCGGCTGTCGGCAAGGAACGATCTTTCCTGAGGAGATTCTATGATCCCCGTGGTCCGACACGAGGGTCGCGCCGTCGTCCTGGGACGGAGCGACATCGACACAGACCAAATCATTCCGGCGGAGTACTGCAAGCGGCTGACCAAATCGGGTTATGCCGATGCGTTGTTCGCGCACTGGCGCACCGAACCGGGTTTCGTGCTGAACACTCCCGCCGCGGCGGGAGCATCGACACTGCTGGCTTCCCGCAACTTCGGTACGGGCAGCTCGCGGGAGCACGCTGTCTGGGCTCTGCGCGACTGGGGTTTCGACGTCGTCGTCGCGGCGAGCTATGGCGACATCTTCCAGCGTAACGCCTGGAAGAACGGCCTGATGGCGATCGCGCTGCCCTTGGACGAGCTTGAATGGCTGACTTGCCGTGTCGAGGCCGATGCGGAGTTCCGGATCGCCGTGGATCTGGAGAAGTGCGAGCTGGCCGCGGGCGGCCGCGCCTTTTCCTTCGACGTTGATGAACGTGCGCGCCGATTGCTGCTCAACGGCCGCGACGAGATCTCCGAAACCCTCGCTGACGAGACTGCGATCGTCGCGCATGAGAAGACACGTGCGGAATGGCTCCCGAAACTCCACCCGGGATGTCTCAGCGGCTTGTCCTCCGCCACGGCCGGAGCGGAGACGTGATCGCCGCGGTGCAGGGGAAGAACCGGAGCCAGACTGTGTTCTCGTCCCGTCGTGCGGAGAAGCTTCGCGGGAGTGCGCTGGCCGAACTGTACTCGATGGCCCGCCGGATCGGTGCCGTCGACCTGGCGGTGGGCAGTCCCGCTTATCCCGACACGCCTCCCGCGCTGCTTCACGAGGCAGCCCGCATGCTGTTCGGGCCCCACAATCAATATGAGGATCCTCGTGGAAACCTGAGGCTGCGCGAGGAGATAGCGCGTGGCTTCGCAGTGCAGACTGACGCGGAGACGGAGGTGACCGTCACTGCCGGCGCCACCGAGGCCTTGTGCGTGGCGCTGTTCGCGGTCGTCGATCCCGGCGACGAAGTCGTTCTGCTGGAACCTTTCTACGAGATTTTCGCGGATGCGGTGGCCTTGGCAGGCGGGACGCCTCGGATCGTGCGACTGCGACCTGGAGACTGGAGCTGGGACCCGGGAGAATTGGCGGCGGCTTTCGGCCCGCGCACCCGTGCGGTGATGCTGAACAGCCCGTCAAATCCGACTGGCAGGATGTTCACCGCCGAAGAACTCGACGAGATCGGCACACATGTCGAACGTTGGGGCGTCACCGTGATCAGTGACGAATGCTATGCCGGCCTGACCTTCGACGGACGGGAGCACGTGTCCGCTGCCGATCGGCTGAGCCTGCGTCAGCACAGCATCGTCGTCGGTTCATTGTCGAAGAATTTGGCGATCAGCGGCTGGCGAGTCGGCTACCTTCGTGCCGATGCCGAACGGACGGCGGTTCTGCGGCGCGTCCACGAGGTTACGACCAACGGCACTGCCGCGCCGCTCCAGCGCGCTGTCGGTTCCTCCGGGATTCTCGGCAGTTCCGAGTGGGACCCGGCGGCTGGTCTAGCCCAGCGCAGGGACCTCGTCCAGCAGATGCTGCGAGACCTCGGCCTGACATTCCGACCCGCTGACGGCGGTTGCTTCGTGTTCGCTGACATCTCCGATGCCACCGAACTCGACAGCCCAGCCTATTGCCGCCAGCTATTGGACCATAACGGCGTTCTGGTGGTACCGGGGACAGCGTTCTTCTCCGATCTCGATCGAGGACGGCGCTACGTGCGTGTCGCCTTCAATCGTTCCCTGCAGACTATCCGGGCCGCTTCCGAGCAGCTTTCCGGCAAGGAGTAGACGGATGGAACCGGTAATCGTCATTCCGGGCGACGGCATCGGACCCGAAGTGACTGATGAAGCTGTTGCGACACTCGATGCATTGCGCGTAGGTCTTTCCTTCGAGAAATTCGACCATATCAACGCCGAGGCATTTATGCGGACAGGGTCATCGCTGGACGACGACGATTTGAAGCGGATCCGCCACAGCGGCACGGTGCTGCTCGGCGCAATCGGTGATCCGAGGACTGATGGGACGTCGTACGCGCGCGGTGTCCTGCTGCGCCTGCGCACGGAATTGGACCTCTTCATCAACCACCGGCCTGCCCGTCTGCTCCACCAACGCCTCAGCCCCCTCCACGCGGGGATGTCCCGGGATATCGATTGCGTCGTCGTACGTGAGAACACCGAAGGGCTCTACGCCGGGGTCGGCGGAACGCTGCGGGCCGGTACTGGGCAGGAAGTCGCGATGGACGTGGAGGTGAGCACCTGCCATGGCGTGGCGCGGACCCTCGACTACGCGTTCGCCATCGCGCGGACCGGCGTGTGCATGGTCGACAAGTCCAATGCGGTTCGGTTCGGCGGACAGCTATGGCAACGTTGTTGGGCCGAGGCGAAGCAACGGCACCCGAGCGTTCTGGCCACACACGAGTACGTGGATGCTGCCGCGATGAAGCTGGTGTCGAACCCTGCCCAGTTCGATGTCATCGTCACGAACAATTCCTACGGCGACATCCTCAGCGACATCGCTGCCGAGATCGCCGGAGGGTTGGGTACCGCCGCGTCGGCGAACATCAATCCGTTCAGCGGCGCCGGGCTGTTCGAGCCGGTTCACGGGGCGGCTCCGGACATCGCAGGCACGGGAACCGCCAATCCGGTCGGCGCCGTGCTCAGCGGTGCGCTCCTGTTGGAACGCCGGGGCCACCTGGCCGAAGCCGCAGCCGTGCGCAAAGCCGTCGAGGCCGCGACACTCAGCGGCAGGTGCACGCCGGATCTGGGCGGCACGCTGTCGACCGCCGACGCGGGAAGCGCGATCCGCGCCGAGCTAGGCGCCCAGTGACCGTGCGAGGGGGTGATTCTCGGCTCTGCATATGGGAAATCGGGGACCTCGCTGGCAGAGGCTCGCAGCGAGGCCCTGCTTCGGGGCCCTGGAGGGGGCTGAACCCATGTACTCGCGGTGGTTCGCCCGGCACGACGCAGGCGCGACGATCCGCGGTGATCAGTACCTTGGCTAGAAATGCCCGAACCCCGACGCCGTGGGGTGTATTCGACCTGATGCTGCAGTTCATGGCAGGCGAGCTGGCGATCCTCCCGCTGTCGACGGCGATGACGAGGAACGCCGACGTGGCATTCAGCGCGGAGGGCGCGAGTCCTCCGATGACAGACGAGGACAACCCGTGATTCCTCTGTCTCCCGTTCAGCAGCGGCTGTGGTTCCTGAACCGAGCTGAGCCGAGTTCCGTCTATAATGTCCCGTTCCGCATCCACCTGACGGGGGTGATCGATCTTGCCGCGCTGGATGATGCCCTCGCCGATCTAGTAGCCAGGCATGCCCCCCTCCGCACTCTGCTCCCTGAGAAAGACGGGGAGCCGTACCAGCACATAGTCGACGCCGAAACGGCGAAGCCTGACATCGAAGTGGTGAGCTGTCCGCCCAGCGAGGTGCCGGACGCCATCGCCTCGGCGATCAAGTACGTCTTCGACTTGGCTGCCGAACACCCGTTCAAGGCGTGGTTGTTCGGAGTTGGCCCACAGGAGAGCGTCCTCGTCCTGTTGTTGCACCACATCGCCGTGGACGGCTGGTCGACCCGTCTGTTGCTCCGCGACCTCGGAACCGCTTACGCTGCCCGCTGTCGCGGCGCGAAGCCGACCTGGAAGCCTCTTCCGGTGACATACGCCGACTACGCGGTATGGCAGTGGGACGTGCTCGGTTCGCAAGACGATCCCGACAGCGAGATCAGCAAGCAGCTTGGATTCTGGAAAGAAACGCTGGCCGGAGTTCCTGAACATCTGGAACTCCCTGCGGACCGCGCCCTTCCCGCGGTTCCTAGCCGCCGCGGAGACCTGGTGTCGACCACGGGCGGCACCGAGCTGCACCGGCGGCTCGTCGCCCTGGCTCGGCAGCAAGGCACTACGGTGTTCGTCGTGGTCCAGGCAGGAGTGGCGGCGCTTCTCACGAGTCTGGGAGCCGGGACGGACATCCCCGTCGGCGTGCCGATCACCGGCCGATCCGATGAGAGCCTCCACGAATTGATAGGCTTCTTCGTCAACACCCTGGTCGTAAGGATCAGCACCGCAGGCGATCCGACGTTTCGGCAACTGGTCGGCCGGGTCCGGCACCGCAATCTACTCGGCTACGCCCATCAGGATGTGCCGTTCGAGCGCGTGGTCGAAATCGTCAATCCGGTGCGCACGCACTTCTCGAACCCGCTGTTCCGGGTATCAGTGGGATCGGGCAGAGAGCTGCCCGCTGTTCCGGACTTCGGACGGCTGGTCGCTCGGCTTGACCATGAATACAGCGGTAACGCGAAGTTCGATCTGTTCTTCGACTACCGGGAAGCGCGCACCGGTGACGGCGCGCCTGCGGGCATGGATTTCGAACTCGAATTCGCGACGGACCTCTTCGACCGGGAGACCGCGCGGTCTATGCTGCTCCGCCTGGTTCGGTTGTTCGAAGACGCGCTATCGGACCCGGATCGACCGCTAAAGACCTTGAATGTCCTCTCCGCTGCTGAACGCCGCCGGCTATTGATCGAGTGGCAGGGCGTCGCCCCAGGTGCAGAGCCATGCCTTCTCCATGAGCTGTTCGAGCGCCGCGCGGCCGCCACACCGGGGGCGACGGCCGTCGTCCTCGAGGACCAGTCGCTCACCTATGCGGAACTGAATACCGAGGCGAATCGGCTGGCCCGCGAGCTGGTAGCCCGGGGCTGTGGACCCGAACAGCTGGTGGCACTGCGAGTGCCGCGGTCCGCGGAGCTGGTGATCGCGGTACTGGCGATCGCCAAGTCGGGTGCGGCATTCCTGCCTCTTGACCCGACGCATCCGGAAGAGCGGATCTCCCGTGTGTTGCGGGATGCCCGTCCTGTGCTTGAGGTGACCACTCGCGCACAGGCCGCCTCGATGGACTCCGGGGCGTCGTTCCTTGCCCTTGACGACATGTCGCAGAAGGCCGAGCTCGCGGAACATGCCGATCGCAACCTGTCCGACGACGAGAGGATTTCCTCGCCGGAAGTCAGGAACACGGCCTATGTCGTGTACACATCCGGGTCCACTGGCACCCCCAAGGGGGTGGTCGTTTCGCACGCCGGGATCAGTTCTCTGGCCGAGACCATGGTCCGCGTTCTTGGAATCACGGCTCGGTCGCGTGTCCTCCAGTTCGCGACGATCAGCTTCGACGCGGCGGTCGCCGAGTTCTGCCAGGCGTTCGCGGCCGGCGCAGCGCTGGTCCTGGCTCCGGTCGACCGATTGCGGGCCGGTGCGCCAATAGCCGAAGTCATCGCCCGGCAACGGGTGTCCCACGCATACCTTCCGCCAGCCGTACTTGCGACGCTGGACCCCGGACAGCTGCCCGCAGGGTTGACGATTGTCACCGGAGGGGAGGCATGCCCGCCTCGGCAGGCGGCCATCTGGGCGCGGGGCCGACGAATGGTCAACGGCTACGGGCCGACTGAGGCTACGATCGCGGCCACCCTGAGCGAGCCTCTGCCGGGGTCTCACGACATGCGACAGGTACCGATCGGACACCCGGTCGGCGGGACCTCGGTCTACGTACTCGGAGCCAGTCTGGAGCTGATGCCGCCAGGTGCCGCGGGTGAGTTGTACTTAGCGGGCGTTGGGCTGGCGCGGGGGTATCTGGGAATGCCCGCACATACGGCCGAGCGTTTCGTCGCCTGCCCGTTCGGCGCGCCGGGTTCGCGGATGTACCGCACAGGCGACCTCGTACGGTGGCGGGTCGACGGGCAGCTTGAATTCCTGGGCCGCAGCGACGGACAAGTGAAGATACGCGGGTTCCGGATAGAGCTCGGCGAGATCGAGGCGGCGTTGGCTCGCGACACCGCTGTGCGCCAAGTGGTGGCGACTGTCCGAGAAGACTTGCCCGGCGAAAAGAAGATCGTGGCCTATGTCGTCGCAGCTTCGGACACAGAGATCGACGCGACGGCGTTGCGCCGCCTCGCCGCAGACGTCCTGCCGGAATTCATGGTGCCCGCGGCAGTCGTCCCCCTCCCGTCTTTGCCGCTGTTGCCGAACGGCAAGCTGAACCGCAGTGCCCTTCCTGCCCCCGAGCCGGCGGCGACACGAGGACGGCCTCCTGGAAACAGTGACGAAGAGGCTCTGTGTGAAGTATTCGCGGAGCTGCTCGGTATCTCCGAAGTCGGAGCTACCGACGGATTCTTCGCACTGGGCGGCCATTCTCTCGTCGTCGCCAGACTGCTCAGCCGTATCCGAGATGTCTGGGGCGTCGACGTCCCAGCCGGAGTGGTGTTTCAGCGTCCGACTCCGGCAGACTTGGCTGAATATCTCGCCGGGGAAACAGCGTGATGGTTGGTTAGATCTTGGCATCGGTCCTTCGTTCGTGAGTCGGAAGCGGCCTCAGCACACCCATCGTTCGATGGCAGATGTCAGCGCTTTCATGCCTTCGCCGTGGAAAAGAGAGAAGTGGTCGGCATCTATTGCTTCGCCCTCAATGTGTCCTGCGACGAATGGTTTCCAGCCATCGACTTTGTCGGCTAGCGTATCCAGCCCAGCACTGAGCAGCCGCATGTCCGCGGGATAGATCTTTCTGGGCCGGTAGATCTCGGCAGCCCTGCCGTTGATCAACTGAAGGGCGACGGCGGGTCGGAAGTCGTCGACGGTGCAGCTGGCCGGGACCGTTCCTGCGGACCGGGCTCCGGCGACCAGGCGTGCCAGGAGTTCGTTGGCGTCTTCAGTCTCCGCGGTGAGGACGGCTCCGACCCGCAGCGTCCGGGCCATCATCCGCACCACGCGTGCCTCGTCAAGAGGGCCCAGCGAGCCGGGGACCGGCGGATCGACGAGGCCCAGAAGCCGAACAGGTTTCCCTGCCTCGAGCAGCCGGCAAGCCATCTCCCAAGCGATGAGCCCGCCCATCGAGTAGCCGACGATGTCGTATGAGGATGAGGAACCTCGACGGTCGAGCACGGTCAGGTAGCGATCGGCCATTTCCTCGATCGTCCGGTCAGCGGTGAAGCCGGCGTTGAGCCCGATGCACTGTATGCCGATGACATTGCGGTGCTTAGCCAGGCTGCGAGCGATCGAAGAGAAATGGAGGACAGAGCCACTGATCTCATGGATGTAGAACAGGTCGGGGAGATCGACGTGTTGGAACGGGAGTGCGCAAAGACTCGCGGACTGGTCGGCGAGTCGCTTTGTTGGCGTCATTGTTGGCTGTCTTTCGTGAGCCGGTGCATGGTTATGGCATCACCTCGTCCCTCGATCGCGGCCGCGTCGAAGGTTCGTTGAATGTAGGAAAGCGCTGAGATGAGGCTCGCCGCTGTAGCTTGCTGTTCCGTCGGAAGGCTTACGAGATGACGTAATGGCATTGCACCCAGCATTGCCCATCTGAGGCGTCCATCGCTGTCGAGGTAGCTTCGGCTACGCCCGGCGTTGTCGGGATGCAGGCAGTATGGGACGTCCAGCAGGCCGCGCTTGACTGCGGTCACCAAAGCCCGGCCTATGTCGGGTCCGATGTTGAGGACCGCGTCGACCAGTGCGTACGCCTCGTGATAGACCTCGCCCAGTTCATAGCCGGAACCAGTAGCGGCCGTGTCCATGCGGCCCGCGGCCACGGCGGCTGCAAGCTCAAGGGCGTCGACGTTCTCTGCGACAGTAGGCAGGCGGTGCGCCTCGGCGACAGTTTTGACGATCAGTCGTTCTGAGCCCGTGACGACGGCGAGGCGGGCTGCGTTGGCCAGCAAGCTCCGTGCTCCGGATGCGGTACGGGGGTACATGCCCATGTAGGCATAGATGACCGTATGGCATTCGACGTCCGGCAACAAGTCGGCACAAAGCTTCCGGAGCGAGGAGATCGCCTCACGGTCTTGCTCAGCGTTGGTCTGCTGTGCGTAGCTGACTGATACTGACCTGAAGCCCAAAGATCGGAAGTACAGTGCCTCCAGCACGCTGATGGCTATCAGCAGGCTCGGCGGGCACAGCTGCCCCATCATGCATCCGCCGAAGGTTTCCAAGTGAGGTTCGACGCTTGAGCTGCGCACTTCGATCAAAGCTCGGCAGGCCCGGGTCCACTCGCGGAGCGATTCGTCGAGTCCTGTGCGGCCGTAAGGCAGGCAATAGGAGACCGGTCCACCCTCGGTGGCGTTCAGTCCGGATCGGCGCATTGCGTCGACAATCCCCACGGGTTTTGCGGAGCCGTGCCTGACTTGAATAGGGAATTCGTCCGTACCGATGTCCTCGATCATATCCCGCGTCACGTGGGGGCCGTGAGTGATGATCGGATAGCCGTTGAGGTCGAGGCCGTCGCGTACCGCTCGGGCTGCTGACTCCAAATCTCCAACCCGTGTGTAACTGTCGAGTGTGATGGTGCCCACGGTGGTGGCCGCGGCCTGATTCGTCGCGACCAAGCCCTGCCGCATCAGGAACGGGTCAGGGAGACCCATCCGAGGCTGCACGACCAAGGTGCCTGCCTCGTGCTGGCGCCGAACGAAATCTCCGAAGCTCACGACTCGATCACCGCCAGTGAGGAGACGAGGCTGCGAAATCTCGCTGCATCGTCGGCGTGGTCGTCGTATACGGCATCGAAGCCCGCTTTCAGCAACTCGATCGCGCGGTCGGTTCGGCCGATGTCGGACACTCCGAGTTTTCCGCCGATCACAATGGGAGTGTCGGTCAGTGCCGCGCAAGCTCGTAGCGCGGCAATCTCCTGGAGCCCGTCCTGGTATCCGTGGCCGTTGACGCTGCTGAGTGCGATCAACGCAGGCTGTCGCACGTGGCATTCGCGCACCAGGAGTTCGACGGGAACGCAGGGCCCGAGGTTGACCACATCGAGTCCGAGTTCCTCGATCAGCAGCTGGAGGAACACCAGGTTCCAGGTGTGGGCGTCGGACATCAGGCCGCTGACGATGGCGGTCCTCCGCTGCTGACGGACGAGCGGGTGTTGAGGAAGGGAGACCTCGTTGAGATTTCTCATCGTGCGGGCCGGTCGACGGGGCCCGCTCCCGGCGAGCCCGACAGCCGCGGTGCAGGCCAAAAGTCTTTCAGAGTCAGGGCGTCTGCCTGAACGGTCTCCTTGACCCTGTCGACCTGGACGAAGTCGACCGCGCCCAGTTGGAAAGGCGAGAGGACGAGTGGCGTCGCGTCGTCGCCGCGAGAGGCGACGCGTCCGAACAGCACGTTGCAGATTGTCGTCCGGACGAGATCTCGATGGCCGACGTTCTGTTCGGCGAGATGCACCGACCTTCGTGCTGTGCAGGCGTGATCCGGAGCGTCGACGATGTTCTCGACTTCGAGTATTGCCTGTCGTGCGATGTCCTCTGGCGAGATGTGCAGGATCATGATTCCTCGGGGAAACATGCTTAAATCGGTGACGTGAGGCTCGGGCGCGGTGGTGGCAAAGGAGATAAGAGACGTTTCCGCGAGGAGGTCGTTGATGTCCCTTGCTTTTTTGACTTCGCCAGGTGGCACCGTCTTGCCGTCGCGACGGATGAAGGATTCAGTACGGATCACGTCGCTGTCGTAGACAACTATCGATTCGATGGCCGGCTCGAATTCCAGCAAGAAGTGGAGGGCCTCGTAATCGATCAGTCCGGACTCTGCCAGTTCGAGCATGCTTGGCTGCCGTGTGCGGCGCGCCGCAACCGAGGCCAGCGCCGCGTTGGCCTCTGTGAGTTTCGCGCTGATCGCCGATCCTTCCAGGATTGCGGTCGCCCGGGCGTTGGCCGTCGAGTTGAGCACCATCACCGCGGATGCGCGCTCGGAGCCAAGACCAGTGTCCAGCGTAAAGCTGTATATCCATTTAAGTTCGGCTATGCGTTCTTCGGTGTCGATCTGAGCGGGCTGCGCGATGATCCGATCTTGCGACTGGTCAGAAAACCGTGAAATGCTTTCCTGGGGCAATGCATCACGTTGTCGTCCACGTACCTGGTATGCGGATCGGAGCACGCTTGGGGCAGCTTGGTGGTGACCGGACAAAGCAGTGGCGACCTGATTGCCTGTTGCCGCCAGAAGTTCGTCATCGGCCATGCATGCGATCGTTCCCGTGTGCTCTATCGGCATCATTTCCTCGCAAGATAACGCACCGAAGGTGCTTGTGCGAGCAACGAGCGCTTCTTTGGCTGCTCGCATCTTCGCTGGGCCAGAGCCCGGCGAGCCAGGGTTCCGTCGAAATCGCGATAAAGGCCCCGTGAGCGGGAACGGTGTGGCGGGAATGGTGCTGCCGCCGATGAGATCGACATAGTTTTGTGTAGCAAAGGACGAATCTGCGGTCGCCGGGTTGCGTCCGGAATCTGGCGGCATGAGCTGCCGAAGTTGCGTCGCGCCGGCACCTCCGCGAGGTTAGCCTGCCAGGGCGCGCCGCTGCGGCATTACGCTGCGCCGCAGAGCGTCAATGTGGCGTTGTGCGAGTGCCACCCCCTGGGCATCGGCCAGACGCTGGAACTCCTGGGCCGCCTGGGTGAGCTCTCGGTGAGCCAGTTCAAACCGCTGCTGAGATTTGTGAAGTGCCCCTGCGCAGTAGAGCATCATTGCCTGACCTCGGAGATTTCGCGACTTCGTTGCGGCTTCGAGCGCGATCTCGAAGACATCCTGCCCGTCGTCGGTGCGTTGCCGTGCTTCCCAGAGCGGCAGGACGCTGAATGCCAGACGCCAGCACAGGTCAACGAGCCCATGCGCTGCCGCTTGTCGAATCCCTCTCGCAAGGACGGGCCGCTCGTGTTCGATCCAGGCCAGGGGATCCGCCACCAATCGATCCACCAGGCGTTCGGGCAGCGGCGATCGCGGTGCAGCGCGGGGCATCCAGATCCGGTCCTCGCCGAAGAAACGAGCGGACGCCTCTTCGGCGAGGGCGACCAGGGTGCCGACAGCACGTTCAAGTGCGTTTTCGCGTTCTGCCTGAGTTTCTTGCTTTTCCAGGCGTTCTTGTGCGAACGCTCGGGTCAGATTGTGGAAGCGATACCGGCCGGCCGTGCTCCTTCCGGTATCGACCTCCTCGATCAGCCTTGCGTCGACGAGGTCGTTCAAGATGTCTTCAGTATAGTAGATATCACGGTCGATGAGCGCGGCTCCGATCCAACTGGTGAACGTCGGTGTATCGAGGAGGGCCAGTCGTCGGAAAATACAGGCCGCGTTTTCGCTTATGCTTTCGTAAGTCTGTGAGATCCGCGACCGAATGTCCAGATCGCGGTGCCTGAGTTCGTCCAAGAGTCTCGTTTCGTCCGTCAACCGGTCGAGCAGCCGTTGGATGCTCCAGTTCGGAAGGGCGGCGAGGCGAGCTCCGGCAATTCGCAGAGCCAACGGGAGATGGCCGCAGACCTTGGCAATTGCTGCGGCTGCGTCAGGCTGGGCGAGAATTCTCGCGGTGCCGACGATACGCCTGAGTAAGTCGAGCGACTCGCGATCATTGAAGACCCCTACCTCGACGTGCCGTGCGGCGGGGATGCCGGTGAGCCTCCTGGTGCTGGTGACCACGACGGCGGCTGTAGCGCTGCCGGGAAGCAGCGGCGTGATCTGGCTCTCGTCGGCCGCGTCGTCGAGAGTGATCAAGACTTGGCGGTCCGCGA
Organism: Amycolatopsis sp. NPDC054798; assembly: GCF_053611505.1. Taxonomy (NCBI): domain Bacteria; kingdom Bacillati; phylum Actinomycetota; class Actinomycetes; order Pseudonocardiales; family Pseudonocardiaceae; genus Amycolatopsis; species Amycolatopsis sp. NPDC054798. Next base: position 81,806 of record NZ_JBSHAM010000006.1, read on the forward strand.
GGATATTGCGGTATGTCTCCGCACGTTCATCGAGGCTCGCAGGGATCTCCGAGGCGGATACGCCCAGCAAGCGGATGAACCGTTCGAGCACGTCGTTCGGGTGGAGAGGTCTCGTGGAGCTGCCGTGGAGGTCGACGAACAGCTGTCCCCCGGAGAAGCGATCCTTCATGCTGTGGGAAACATGGACCGCAAGGGATGTCTTGCCCGTTCCGCGCTTGCCCGTGATCACCATGACAGGCACCGCGGAGCGGTCTTCCGGGCGTTCCTGGGCCAAGCGCTGCCGGATCTCGGCGACCTGTTGCTCCCGGCCGATGAAGTCCCCGATGTCGATGGGAAGCAGCCTCGGAACCTGGCGCTTTGCGGCATGGACCCTGACCGGCTCAATCTGTGGTCTGAGGGTTGGGTCGGAGGCGAGGATCGCCCGCTGGAGCCGCTGGAGTCTTTCTCCCGGGTCAATGCCTAATTCGTCGACGATGGTTTTCCGAGCGTGCCAGTAAGCTTGCAATGCTTCGGCCGTCCTGCCGCAGTTGTGCAAGGCAAGCATGAGTTGCCCCTGAAAGCGTTCGCGCAGCGGATTTTCGTCGACGAGTTCGGTGAGCTCGCCCACCAACTCGTGATGTCTTCCCAGCCTGAGTTCGAGTTCGATGCGGTCTTCTATGACTGACAGGCGTAGTTCGTCGAGGCGGCCGGCAGCGACTCTTATCAGATGGCTGTCTATGCCGTGGAGGGCAGGGCCCCGCCATAGTCGGAGTGCGTCACGATACCTCGCGACAGCCTGCTCAGGCTCGTTGGCAGCACGGGCGACGGCGACGAGGTGCTCGAACCGATGGGCGTCGAGATGCAAAGGGTCAGTTGTTATGGAATAGCCATTCGGATGCGTGGATATAATTTCTGGATGGCCGCACGATGCGAAGAGTCGACGAATTGACGATATGCCGATCTGTGCCTGGGATCGAGCTGTTGGCGGCAAATTGTCGCCATAAATTGCCGCCAACAGTCTGTCCATTGTGACAACTCTGTTTGCGCTGAGCATCAGCGTTGCGACGGTGATTTGTTGGCGCATTCCGCCTATTTGAAGTTGTTTCGAGCCTGCGGTGACCTCGACGGGTCCGAGGAAGTGGAACTCCACTGGTGACCTATCCATTCTGAGCCCTCGTGATCCGGCGCGTCCGCCAGGGGTCGGTTATCGGGTACGGGTTGAGCGGGGTTTTGGCTGCCTGCTCGAGGTTGAACGCGTGAACGCCGGGGCGGCCCGGTGTGCAGGTTCACGTGACCGCCGATCCTCTGGCGGCTGCGTGAGGTGCCGGACGTCGGTTATGTCGTCGCCGATCGATGGTCGGATCGACGGGTTAATTTCCTGCGCGCCTGCGATGTTGCACATCGGCTTCGCGATATTCGCATTACTGTGCTCGATATTTGTTCGGGATCTATTCGGGGCTGTTCGAAAAGATTGAATAGGTAAAGAGTGGTGGCAGGAATTGTTCGGTACGAAGTGAGTGTCAGGGTGATTCGAGTATTGGCGGCAAGGTTGATTTGATAAATATTTAGGGCTTCAGGGTCACTGTCGTGCTTTCGGAGTCTCCCGTTCTTGCCGTTTGTCGATAATGCCTGCCCGTGACAGACTGTCGCAGGCTTCTACTTGCGTGCACCTAGTGTCCTACCTGGCTCTACCTGTTCTCTATCGGAGGTCATCTAGTCGAAAGTTATGCGCCATTCGGGGGAGGTTGGTCCAATATGTGGATCCGGTGTTGACTTTGTTGTTTTGGGTGGGAGCATAGGCGCATATCGCCATCTGTGGTGGCCCCCAGCTGCGACCGCTGGTAAGTAAGCGTTTTGTTTCAAGGGGTGTATGGCTGAGGGTGCGTAAATCTGGCTCTTGCAGTGGGGTGTGGACGTTGTAACGGCCGTCGATGTCGGTGTGGTGCCTCGCTGGTTCGCTGTATGTGGTCGGAGGCTTGGCGGGTACCTGCGCGAAGGTCGGGAGGGTCACTGTCGACGAGGGTGGCACTGGATAGGCGATCGGGACGCTGGCGAGGTGTCACGCTGCGCTGAGCTTCGTTCGGCTGACTCGCTGTGCGGAATGCGGTGAGGTCGGGCCGGAGAAGTACCTGTCGATTGTGCCGACCGATGCGGGGAAGATTCGGTGTCGTCGAGTTGACACTGATGGCAGATCGACGTACGTGTGCTCCGTTGTCCAAGCAGTGACATGGCTGTCGGTGGTGCCGCGAGCAATCGTGATAGCTATTGCTCGCAGTCCAAAATAGTTGGTTCGTGGCATGTCTTTGATCTCGTTGACCATAAGAAAAGAGAACGGAATGACAAGATCGCCGTTGCCTCCAAAGAGTCTTATCTCCATCCTGGACCTGCGGATGGAGGATATCCGAAGGATCGTCGATCGCGGCCTGTACTTTGCTGAAGGTGGTCGCGCGCGACCGTTGGATGGCACGGTGGTCGGCACCTACTTCGCCAGGACCTCGACCCGGACGCGCACAGCTTTCTCTGCGGGAGCGCTTCGTCTGGGTGCTGGAGTCGTCTCGTTCGGGCCGAACGACTTGCAAACCAATACAGGGGAGACCGCGGAGGATACAGGGCGAGTGCTCGGCGGAATGCTGGACTTCCTGGTGGCGCGGACTGCTGAAGGCTCGGACATGATGCGAGATTGGGCAGCACACGGTCAGGTGGCCGTGGTGAATGCGATGAGTTCGGAGGAACATCCGACTCAGGCGCTGGCCGACTTGACAACGTTGTACCAGCAGTTCGGCAGAATTGACGATTTGCGGATACTCTACATAGGAGAGGGGAATAACACCGCGACTGCGCTGGCGTTTGCGCTCGCTCGATTTCCCGGAGCCCGATTAGAGCTACGGACTGCGCCTGGTTACGGGATGCCCGTGCCGGCGTTGTCTGCCGCGCGGGCAGTGGCCGAGCAGTCTGGTGCCGAAATCGTCGAGCGGCATGATATGGAGGATCTGCCGCTTGAAGTGGACGTGATTTACACGACTCGCTGGCAGACAACGGGAACGACGAAAGAGGACCCCGCTTGGCGGGAGTCCTTCTGGCCCTTTCAAGTGGGGCAATGGCTCTGGGCGGGTAGTCCCAAGGCGGTGTTCATGCATGATCTGCCAGCGCACCGTGGTGATGAAGTGACTGCTGAAGTGCTTGATGGACCAGCGAGCATCGCCTTTCGTCAAGCTGAGAACAAGATCTACAGTGCGATGGCTGTGCTGGAGTGGTGTTGGGCCGGTTCGGACGGCACAGAAGGCGACGACTAGGCGAGCTGACGAAGGACGGTTGACGCCCGGGCGGCTTCGTCGCGCCGTGATGCCTATGGAAAAGATCCTGGACTGCGAGGATCAGACCGTTGGCGTTGCAGTCACGCTGTAGCTGTGCTGAACGACGCGCGGGACCTGCGATTCGCTGGCGGCATCGCCCCAGATGATCGCCGGATATGCGTAGGCGTTGTCGTCCGCTCAAGCGGCAGCCGGACTGTTTCCCAAGCCCGGCCGATCGCGGATGTGCGGGCGTTCTTCGGAGACAGCTTGTCCGAGACGGCCAGCTCCGCGCTTACGTCGGCGTTCGTTTGGCTGGACAAGCCAGCGGGTGGGCTGCGGGAACTGCTCGGCGCGCCGAGCGAACAACGCCGGGCCGTCAGGATCAACCTGGTCGGCGGAGGTTGACGTGCTTCGGCAGTACTACGGCGCGCGCTGGACGGCACGCATTGCTACTTCTCTGCGGAGCTTGGTGACCACAAGCGTGGTCACCAAGCTGAGCTGGACAGATCGCCGCTGTTCGTTAGATGCAGGTCACGACGCACTCAAGATCGACACGCGCGTGAAGGCTGCGCCATAACTTCCGGCCACGGACGTCGCGGTGGCCCGGCTGGCGGAGGCTGCGAAGGCAAGTCCGGAGTGCCGACCGGCTGCTTGGCGTCGAGGTGCGCGCCGGCCACGTCGATGGAACGGTCGGCAAGGCTTCGTTCATGGAGTACGCATTGGGGCCGACTTGCTCGAACGGGAGTTGACGAGCGTCGAGGGCCAGGTCTGCCTCTGGCTGCGCGGTGGCAACGCTGAATCGGTCTGATGCGGGGCGTAGCTCGCAGTCGAGATCCACCCAGTTCGCGCTGGTGTTCACGAGTTCTGTGCTGGCGCGCGCGGTGTACAGGCCGTGGTTGCCGGTTCGGCTGCCGTAGTAGGCAGCAAGCGCGTCGGCGGTGTCGCGCTGGGTGACCCAGCTGTGGCGAGTGCTGCGGTCGCGCAGGGCTTGGGTGTCCAGCTTGCGTCGCTGTGGCGGCGGCTGCGCGGCGCGCGGCTCCTGGAGACCGGTGTGCGTGCTGGTCGATCCATTCGAGCGCGGACGCGATGTTCGGATCGTCGTCTAGGCGGGGATCTCCGGGTGCCTCGGCCGATGCTGTGCCGGTCAGCTCGGCGAAGCGGGCGCGCTCGGCCTCACCAGCGCGTTCATACGCGCGGTCGAGCACCTGTTGCATCTCCGACCGCGGGCGCAGGTCGGGCTTTTGGTGCCAGGACGCGACGGTTCGTACGCCGACGCCGAGGTGCGCGGCGAAACCCTCGTTGCTCATTCGGAGAGCGGCTTGCAGCGCTGATGCGGTGCGGCCGGTCCATTCGTCGGCCGGATTCATCGGCGCGCGCTTTCCGAATTGGAAGCTGCATTAGTCGTGCACTGCTCATGCACTGGCGATGCATGGGAACGGTCGCTGTTTCGGCCTTGAATTCGGGGTATGGAAATCACCTGGTTCATCAGCCCGAAGCGCAAGCCGTCAGCGCTTCTTCTGCACGTGGTCGACGACGGTCGCCAGGCTGGTCTGGACGTCGTCCAGCCGGTCGAAGATCTCGTCCAGGCGCTGCTCCAGCGCGTCGAGACGGGTCGAGAGTTCGCCGCCGTCGTCGGTCGGCTCGTCGGGGTGCGGCGGCGTGCGGTTCTGCAGCACGGCCTGCAGATGTTGCGGGTGCCAGCCGAGCGTGGTCGACAGCGCTTCGAGCGTGCGCGCGCTTCGTCGGCGCTCGACCGTGTGGTGCTGCAGCTCGCGCACGATCGCCTGCGACACGTGCGACCGCTCCGCCAGCTCTCGCTGTCGCCCGCCGAGTTCGTGCACGCGCATGTCGATCGCCTTCGCGACCACTGCCCAATCCTCCGACACCGCCCGCTCTGAAGCTTGAGTCCTCACGCGGTTGTGCAAGTTCGAAGCTTGCCGTCGGTTTATGGGGATGTCGCTGCTCGACTGGTCGGCGAGGAAGGCAGGCCCCGACGGCGGGCGGTGTGAGCGAGCGCAGAGACGGCCTTCAGGTGCTTGGCCGAGGGCGCGGTGGCGGCAAGCAGTCAGGGACGCGCTGAGTTGACTGGCGAGGGCCTTCGCTGCCGATATTCGGGTCAGCTCGTCGGCCTGGCAAGGCTGGCGCGACGGGGGACAGCTGGGCTCGGCGGAGGCTTGGATGCGACCAAAATGGCGCTGACCTGCATATACGTTCAGGGAAGTTGGAATGTCGATAACATATGAGGATATCATGCGGAGATGCGGCAACCTTTCGTACCCCCCTTAAAAGGGGTGCTCGACCGTCGTATACTCTCTTCATCAGCAAGTCCGAGTGGCGGAATGGCAGACGCGCTAGCTTGAGGTGCTAGTGTCCTTAACGGACGTGGGGGTTCAAGTCCCCCCTCGGACACACACGTTAGACACACGGGGAGAGGCGGTCACTACGACCGCCTCTTTTTCATTGTCATAGCTCAGCTGCACGCCGAGATCCCGGTAGACCTGCGTGATCCGCTCCGGCGTCCGCGAGTTCAGTGCTCGGGCCAAGTCGTCCATCGAGTCCAACCGCGCGTACACCTCCGCCGCCTCGATCACGGTCGACTTAGGCAAGTGCTGCAGCTCGGCGCGAGCTGCCTCCCGCTCCGCCTGCGCCGTGTTGATCGCCTCGACCACTGCCGCCGGATCTACGCCCGCCTCGATCGCTGCTCGATGTCTGCGCAACCGCGACTCCGCATCAGCCAGCCGCTTCTCCGCCGACTCCCTGCCGGTCGAGTGCGTTCCGCCTTGCGAGGCCACCAGCGCGGCGACTGTCTCATCCCGGTTCGCCGGGTCGAATACCTACACAGTCAGCCGTTCAACGCGGGCATCACGACGCCTTCGCGCAGATTGACCGTTTTCGGATGGCTCTCCAGCGCAGGTGATCCAGTTGTCAACATCCGGTCACATCCACCGGTAGTAGGCCGCGGGATGTGACCGGTTAACTGCCGCTGTCTCGAATCCGGTGCTGGGGGGGCATGCGTGACGGCTGTGACGGCCACATCTGGGCACGTCACGGCCGTCACAAGCGGAAAACCGCTGGTCAATCAACTTTTGGCCGTCACCGTGAACGTGGCAGTACGACAAACGCGCGGACGTGTGTGACGGTGTTCGGCTGGCGGCACCGGTGCTCAGGTGACGAGCCACGGCCGCCGAGACCGCTACGGTGCGATCGTGCTGAGGATCCGCCTTGAAGCCTTCCAGTCCCGCACGGCGAAGCGTGGCTTTCAATCTGAACGTGCGCTCCGTCTACGGCGCAGCAACCACCCAGCGTTCTCGCTGCCTGCTCCAACCGCGTCACTTAGTGTGAGTGCCGAGTGGGTTGCGGCTACCCGAAGTCCGTCGAATCTCGGTAGTCTCCAAGATGTGACTGATCACACGTAGGGTTTGGCTTGCGCTGCGCCGAGATGTTCCCAGCGGCCAGGCGCAGGCTGACGGGGTATTCGGCGCGGAGCGCAAGTTCAAACGATGATGTAAAGATGGCTAACCTTGGCAGGCGCGTGTCCTGCGGGATGTCTGATCAAAATATGGTTGCCTGAGCCAGGTAGCTCGAAAGATGCACTCATCGTAACTATGTCTGCGAGCTAAGAGATGGCGTATGTCGGTAAGTCGTTTAAACGAACACATGCCTTTTCGAAGCGGTGAGTGAGCGCTCCTCGTGCGATTTAATCATGGCGCTGCGCCATGATCACGCGGCGCTTCCTCTAGAGAAGTTGCTCGATGCCCGAGGGAACACTACGGTCCGCAGGCCGAAGCCTTTGTTCCGAGCGCTTCTGCTCGCATCGGCGATACCCACCGAACCGCTGTTCGACGCAGACACTGAGCAAGAAACACGCGCCGCGGATCGCCGCCTCGCAGGGTTCGGACGAGTGAACGCTGAACATGCGGAGCTTTCAACCGATCATCGAGCAGTACTGTTCAGCGAAGAGACATTGCAGTCCGACCAGGTACACTGTCTAAACAGTCAGAGTCCCGCAAGCATTCTTCCGCCGGGGTGCCAATTCGATCTCCGTCGGTCTCGCCTTCAATCCGCCGACCAGGGTAACTCGGCTGAAATACTTGTCCAGTCGCATATCACTCCACATCTGCCGTGGGCTGGACATGGACGAAACCCGTGCGAAGTTCGCGACATCAGTCGAAGACGTGCCCGACTTGCCCCGGCAGGCACAAGGTCGACCTGCAACCCTCTGATGCCGTTCGTCTCAAAGGAGCGAACCAAGCTGCACGGGCTGACTGGACTCATCCGTGGAGCCAGGAGCACGCCGAGATCGTCATGGTCGTGCGAAACACCTATCGCTGGCCGTACGGTGACGAACCGATCCCATGCGGCTTGGCGTTGGTGCTGGAAGTGTTGGAGGACAACTTGCCGCTGTATGCAGAGCTGTGTGCTCAACTCGAGCTTCTGTCCGAGATCGAACCGGAGCTCGAACTCGAATGAATCTCCGACATCATCGTGGCTTCAGCTGTCTACTGCGACGAGGCATACAATGTCATCGGTACCCCCGGAAGGCCAGCAGGGCACGCTGGAATTCGTCCGCGACGGCCGCAAGCACGGTGCCGACGCCGCCTTCAGTTCCTACGTGCCGCAAGACCTCGACGATGATCGTCCTACGCGGACTGATCGCGGCGCGGTTCCTCGGCCGCCAACGCGACGACGGCCTCGCCCGCTGCGGCCTAGTCTGGCTCGGCATCAACCCTTCCGACGCCCGCTACACAAGATCGTCACCAAAGACCTTCGCCACTGAGCCCGGCGGGCGGCGAGGAGGAGCGTCGCGTCCGGGTGAGTTCCTCGTTCGCGATCACAGCGGACGAATCGGCAAGGCCAAGATCATGACTCAGCCGTATCGGTCGTTGTCCACGGCCGTGCTCACCACGCCGATCGTCACTCGTGGGCACCGCGATTAGCCCTGACACAGGGCAACCGCGCTCCCATGGCGCCTTCGGTCGCATTGCTGGGGGTCCGTCTACGCGCTGTGTACTTCGGCGTGCGCGGGAAACCGGTCGGTCGTAAACGACACCACGGGCCCGCCACTGCGGCCTGCCGACACAGTGGCCATCTCGAGGTAGGTCGGGGGCTCGGCTTCCCGTTCCCACTCGTAGAGGGTGACTCGCAGCGTGTTACAGGCGCGGCCCAGCATCACGGCGAGGGGGAACGGGACTCGCATGAACAGGTGCACGGGCCGGTTGCCCGCGATCTCACCGATGCGTCGGCGCAGTTCAGTGACGAGTGCGGGGGCCGCGTCGGCGGGGATGAGTGCGCGTTGCGCCGCGGCGATCTCGACCGCGTGAGCGTAGGGGTGGCTTTCGGCGTAGCGGCGGAATTCTTTGTTGGGCGGTGCGGGTACGAGGTCGAGGTACACGGCGACGGGTCCCTGGGGAGGACCGTCGAGGGGGATCGCGGTTTGTACGAGCGGCACAGTCCGGGTTTCGGCTCCACTCCATTGGTTTCCGTCCTGGTCGGTGATGGTGATCGTCAACCCGGTCGTGGTCGGTAACGCGGCCCCGAGCGCGAAGGCCATGCTCAGGTGTGCGCCGCCGGTGATGTGCAGGTGCTGAACGCCAGCCGACTGCACGATGCGGGGGAGGTCTCCGAGGAACGGCGCGAAGTCTTCCCAAGCCTCGGCGGGCGGCACGCTGGTACCGGGCAGAGGCGGGCGGGTCCGAGGCGCGAGCGATACCTTCCGGGTTCCGAGGGCGGGGGTCCGGGTTTGGATGTCGAGATGCAGCCGATCATCGACGGCCGCGCGGCGGACGCGGCGGATCGCCATCTCACCGGCCAGCCGAGCGAGCTCGGCGTGGTCGCGCACCGGGAACTGGTCGAAGTCGCTCAGCATGGCGAGTTCCTGAGGGAGCAGACGGTCGGGGGCACCGTAGTCCAGCCGGCCGTCTGGGCCCGTGACGGTGTTACCGATGGCGAAGGTGAAGGCCGAGTCGCCTTCCAGCCGGAGAAGTTCGGGTAGCTCCAGTTCGCGGACGTAGCTAGAGCGCGTCATGTCTTCGGTGACGAGGAGGACGGCTCCGGACAGCCCTGAGTCGAGGGCTTCTTGCAGTCGCCGCTGGAAGCGGCCCGGTGGTAGGTGGGTCTGGTCGTGCCACACGGGGACGCCGTGGGCGCGGAGCACCCACGCGGCGCGGTCAGCTAGCTCGTCTCCGTCCGAGTGTCGATAGCTGAGGAAGATCGGGTCCAGGTCGTGTACTTGGGGCATCTGCAACCTCCTATGCAGGGTTGGGACGAATCGAGGAGCGGCCGCCGGTCGAAACCTCCGCGCGGGCGTTCTAGTTCTGCTCGACGAAGACCGGGCTCGGGGTGAGTTCGGCGGCGATGGTCAGGATGCGTTCGTCGCGGACCGGGCGCTCGGGGAAAGCATCAACGACGGCGGCCGGCACCAAGCGCTGCGTGATGTCGGAACTCGTGAAGCCGGCACGGGAACCGGTCGGGCCAGTCAGCTCGACGAGCTTCTCGATGGTGTCCGGCCGGAGGCCCAGTCCCTGCACCGCGTCGGCGAGGATGGCTCGGCGCTGCTCGGTGTCCGGCCGGGTGAAGGTGAACGTCGCGGCCGCTCGGCGCATGACGGCCGGGTCAAGGGCACCGGCGCGGTTGGTGCACAAGACCACCAGGACCGGCAGATTCGTCCCCGCGAGGCTGTCGATTCCGGCGAGGAAGGCATCGACGCCGGCGCGGTCCTCATGGTGCATCTGCTGTGCTTCTCGTGATTGAACCAGGGCGTCGGCTTCGTCGACGACGAACACGAGCACCCGCCGGGTTCGGTCGCCGGTCCGGGCTGCGGCGGCCTGCGCTTTGAGGTGGGTGAATGCGTTGCCGATCAGGGTGGTCATCTCCCCGACGAGGCCGCTTCCGCGGGTGGACAGCTTGAGCCGGTATAGGAAGACGGGGAGTTCGAGCTGGTCGGCGAGGTCGCAGCCGAAGGATTCGGCGAGCGCGGACTTGCCCGAACCGACGTCGCCGGCGAAGACGAACAGCGGGGCGCGGTCGGTGAACAGGGGAAGCGCGGCAATCTCGCCTCCTGGGTGGTGTGTGGCGGCCCAGGCTTTCAGGAGGTCGGGCGTCGCGAGCAGCGCCGCCTCCTTGCGAAGGCGGCGTTTGACGTCGTCGAGGCCGACGAGCCGGTCGTAGCGCGCTTGGCGCACCGGTTCGGGAAGCTCAACGACCAGGTGGAAGAGGTCGTCTTGACTGCTCATGGTGTTCTCCTTGGGGCTAGTCGTCGAGGGCGACGAACACGTCGCGGGTGACTCCGGTGCCGTTACGGCCGTAGCCGTGGCCGGGCGTGGTTGCGCCGGCACCGGTCGCGGGTTCGGTGCCGGTGGTCCGGGTGACGGGAAGCGCACTCTTGAAGGCGGTGCGCTTGGCCTGCGGCAGGTTGTGGAACTTGGTCGAGTAGTTGAGGAAGGAGTGGAACGGCAGGCCGTCGACAGGTGCCGTCCTCGGCAGGCGGCCGGGACCGTCATCAAGAAGGTGGCCGCCGAGGGTGGCGCGATAGCGGAGCCGGAGCTTCCAGAGGTTGGTGTCTAGGTCGCGGAACCCGTAGGACACAGAGTCGAGGTAGCCGTGGTTGAGCAGCTGGGCGACCTCCTCGACGTAGTTGGTGATCATCGTGGCGCTCTCAGGTTCCCCGTACAGGGCGCGTAGCTGGCGCAGGTCGGCACCGATCTTCGCGCCGACGTACCGGGCGTCGGTGATGGTGAAGGAACCTGATCGGGTCATGGAGAGGGTCATGCTCATTCCCCTGGAAAGGACGGGCCGAACAGCTCGCGCCAAGCGTCGTAGGAGGTGCCCTGGGTGGGCGCCGTGGCGGCCCAGCTCACCGAATCGAGAGCTGAGGCCGCGGCCTCGACGAGACGCTTCCGGTCGGCGTCGGTATAGCTGGACGCGATGTTGTTTTCCGGGTTCACCGGGTCCCAGATCTGGATCGGGTCGGTATTCGCGGTGATCTCGGCGCTGGCGGTGGAGAAGTCACTAAAGGTGATCGGGGTCTGCAGGCCGGTGGTCGTGATGTAGGCCAGCACCTGTTCGAACGCTGCGGGGTAGTCGTCGACCTGCAGTCCGGCACCGTGCCACCCGGTGTCCCACAGGTGCGCGACGACGAGCTCGAGCAGGAAGCTCTTGCACCGCAGGTGCGGATCCCGGGACTTCGCCTCGCGGATCCAGGCTTTGAGCAGCCGGATGAGCTCCGTGTAGCCCGGCCCGGCGGCCTTCCGCCGGTCGCGGATGAAGCGCAGGTGCAAGGTGACGGAGGTGAGGACGCGCTGGCCTTGACGGGTGACCAGGAACCCCTTGTCGTCCGCTTCGCCGGAGTAGAGGACCGGCGCGACATCGATCTTCAGTCCCGAGCCGCGCAGCGTGATCCCGACCGCGTGCTGCGAGATCACGAAGTCCTCGGCGACCTTCGTCTTGCCGTAGACTTCCTGGCAGCGCTCGCAGAGCCACTCGAGCAGCTTCGCCTCGTCGATGTCCGGATCCGCGCAGCGCAGGTACGCGGCGACGTCTGCGTCCGATCCCTCACCGCGCCGCCTGCTGATCGCCGTGTGTTTGGCGGTGCTGCCCGAGGCGCGCAGCTTGACCAGGTCGTAGCCCGGGTTTGCGGCGACGTGTACCTCGAGGCGCGCCTTCAGGTAGTTCACCTGCTCGCGGCGCCGCTTCGCCTGTTCCTTGGCGACGTTGACCCGGTTCTCGGCGAACCGCTGCAGGACAGCGTGGGTCACATGAGTCTCGTCGGACATCTGAATCTCCCTCACGTTCCGCTTCGCCGGTGCTCCCCATGGACCTCTGCGCAGCGGCTCTCGCTCGTGTTGCTGAAGTTGTATGCACCAGATCGGTAAACAAGATCGACCTGATGGCGGACGAAGGTAGCATGCACTGATCGGGTAAACCAAAACGGGGTCCAGGTGGCGAATGAACGTCTGGTTCGGCTCTCAGGAGCTGGCGCGCGCCTGCAATAGTGATCGAGCGCGAGTATCCGCTTACGGTAAGGAGTCGGCTCGGCTGATCCGGGTCCGACTTGGGCAGCTGTGCGGAGTGGCCAATCTGGCCAAGATGCGCGAGTTCGCGGCGGTGCGACTGCGCTCGGGGGTGATCGCCCAGCGGGCAGCCGTGTTCATCTCGGCCGGTCACAAGTTCGAGTTGGTCGTGCAGGGTGCCGACGACAGTGTGAAACTCGCTGACGAGGCAACCGTGACGTCGGTGATCGTTGTCGACGTCCTGCCTGTCGGGCTGGAACACCCCGGTCGGTGCTCCGACGCTTCATCCCTCGAGTACAAGGGGAGCCTTCGATGACATCACCTGCGGGCACATACCTCTATCGTCCCGAGACGCCGCTGCATCCGGGTGAAATCCTGAAAGAGCAACTCGATGAACAGCGGGTAAGTCAAGCTGATCTTGCGCGCCGCGTCGGCCTGTCCACAAAGCATGTCAACCAGATAGTCCAGGGGGTTGTAGCCCTGAGTCCTGACATCGCGGTGCGACTCGAACGCGCGACCGGAATTTCTGCCGAAACCTGGAATCAGCTGGAAGCGATCTGGCAAACCCATCAAACTGCTGTCGAGGACCAGCGGAAACTTGCGGGCGAAATCGGCTGGGTCAGCAAATTTCCGCTGGCATTCCTCAAGCAAATGGGAGTGCTCCGCGATACTGAACAGTCATTGATCAACCTGCAGCTGATACTGAGTTTTTTCGGAGTTGCTACACCTGATGTCGCAGAACGGGCTTGGCGGGAGTATCGACTCGCATTCCGACGTTCTGAGCTTGTCGAAGGTGATGGCTACTCGATCGCTACATGGCTCAGGTTGTGCGAAGTCAGGGCGCGCGGTATCGAATGTGATCCATTTAATCGCGAGCGACTCATTGCGTCGATACCTCAGATGCGGAAGCTTACGCTGCAGGAGCCTGCATCCTGGCAGGTCGCGCTTCCGCGACTGTGTTCGACTCTTGGTATAGCGCTCGTATTCATTCCGGCACTGAAGAATACTCACCTATCGGGTGTAACGCGTTGGCTTTCGCCTGACAAAGTGATGATCGGGCTCAGTGATCGGTTCAAGACCGACGATACGTTCTGGTTCTCGTTCTTCCATGAGTTGGCCCATGTCTTACTGCACGGCAAGAGATTGACCTTTCTAGATCACGGAATGGAGCCCGGCGACATTGACGAGGTTGACTTGTCGCCGATGTTCCTGCATGGGGACTCCAAAGTTCCGGGTGCTTCGAGTGAGTCGGAAAGGGAAGCTGACAGGTTTGCTCAAAATTCTTTGATTCCTGAACAAAAGCTGCAGAAATTCCTCGACTCCTCTGCTGCGGTGGCAGAGCAGGCTATCAGGGTGTTCGCGCACGAAATAGGCGTCGCGCCGAGCGTTGTTGTCGGACGCCTTCAGCATGAAGGCGTTGTACCTTGGTCGTTTGGGAGGAAATTGAAGACTGTCGTGCGTTTTGATTCTATTTGATGTGTTGTGATGGAAAATAGATTTAGCGCTGGACTGTGGGCAGTGCGCTCGGGATGTTGTGAGCGGAGCGGCCTGCGGAGGTAAACGTTCTCAAACGGCACGACCAGCCGTCGATTCAAAGCCAAGAGATCACCCGACAAGGGAAAGCGTCGGTGCCTGCCGGAGTCGATCAGCGTCGGCTGACGGCGCGGCCGCTGTCTACGCCTTCCTGTGCAAACTGCCTCCGACCTGTATAGAGCCGCCTCGCATGCGCCGTGTCTGAGACGCGATGGCGCTGCGGGTAGGGCTGATGAAGCTGGTAGTGGCGCTGGCGATCATCACCATGATCGCGTTATTGACTCCGGGGAAGGCTGCGGCGTAGACGGTACCGAATCCGTATGAGCCCTATCCGACTTGCTTGTGGATTCTCAGCAACCAGCCGGTGCCGGCGAAGCCGGATCCCGACGCGCCGCCACTGCCTTTGCAAGACAATCCTGGCCATCACATTCAACTCGGCGGGATGCCTCAGCATCGACGACCGCTACGGCCGAGACCTGCACAACTACGACCTGTTCGCCACCTGCCCTCGCTGCTGGACAGCCCGATTCCGGCGATCCCGCTGTGGCTGGGCCACATCGGCTTCGCCCTCGGCAAGTACGCGGTCGGGTTCTCGGTTTGGTTCACCGAATGGACTGCCTCCACCCTGGCCTTCGACTGGATCAAGACACCGGCACGCGACCTCGAAGGCATCTGGCAGACCTCTGTTATCGGCGAGCTGAAGCTGCGCGAGATCGCTATGCGCGTCGCCACCTACTACCTCGGGCTGCTGTTCGCCCGTGGCCTGACTACGTGGGCGTGGCGGGAGACCGCGTCCACCATTGCCACCGAACCGCGCCGACCCGGGATCGTGGTGAATCACAAGCGGGCGGAGCGGCTGATGCGCGAACACGGCCTGGCCGGGAGCCCCCCCCCCGCCGCAGCCGCTACGCGAACACCCGGCCTGCGGCCGGCCCGGTCGTTCCGGTCGCTGATTTGATCCGCCGGGACTTCACGGCCGAGAACCGGGGCAACGGGTGGTCGGAGACATCCCCAGTACACCTCAAGCCAGTTCCGAGCCGCCCTAGCCGAGCACTGCATCCGGGTGCCCGTGGGGCGGGTCGGGTCCAGCTACGACAACGCCGGCACTGAAGCCTTCTTCGCCACCCGCAAAACCGGAGATCGGCACCACCGCCTAGCCCACCAGGGCTGCAGCCCGGCAGGACGTGTTCACCTGGCTGGCTACTACAACCACAAAGGCTGCACTAGGCTATTGGCCAGAACGCCCGGCCGAAGCACGAAGCACCTACTACGCTCAACCCACGCTGCCTAAAACCCGTGTCTGCTCCATGGGGCAACTCCACTCATGTGGGCGTGTGCTACGTATCGCGCATCGTCAGCCGGGCAACTGTAGGCGTGTGGCTAGCGAGCAAGATCGTCCTCGTACACATAGGTAACAGACAAAGAGGCGGTCATCGAGACCGCCTCTTTCTTGTTTTTCGGCAGGGTATCCTTTGGGCAAGTCAGAGCACAGAGTGGCGTCCATGAGCTCAGCGGTCGGGCTTGCCGGCCATCGAAGCTCCGACGTGTCCTCTCTGCTGCGTAGCCCGGCACCGGTCTGAGCTGATTTCGGATGCCCTAGGCGTATGCGGAGGGCTGGATCCTGTCGATGGAGGCGATCCTGGAGGCTGGGGTCAGGCGCTGATCATCGTCACGACCCCGGACACCACGATCAAGCCGACGATGGCCCGGTCGAACAGTGCGCGGGGGACTCGGCCGATGAGACGGCCGCCGAGGATGTTGCCAGCTAGGGCGGCCAGGACCAGGACCGGCAGGCGGGCGGCCAGGTCGGTGGTGTCGAACTGGCCTGCGGTGACCAGGAGGAGCAGGGACAGGCAGTTGGTTACCACGAAGTAGCCCGCGAGGTCGCCGACGAAGGTTCTTGGCGGGACTTTTGCCGAGGCGAGCAGGACGGCTGGGGGTGCTCCGTTCAGCGAAGTCGTGGTGGAGAGGTAGCCGCCCAGTAGGCCGGCGACAGTTTGCTTTATCGGGGTTGCGGGGTGGGCTTCGCGGGTGGGGCGGAGCAGCAGGCGTAGGCCGGAAAGTATGACGACGGTGCCTGCCAGGATGCGCAGGGCGTGTGGTGGGAGCAGGTGCAGGGTGAGTGCGCCGGCCGCGGCTCCGGGGAGGCTTGCTGCGCCGAGGACGGCTACTCGGCGCCAGGCGATGTGGTCTCGTTCCCGGTGAAGTACAGCGAGTCTGGTGATCATGGTGGTGATCAGGTTGATCACCACGACTTGCGGCAGCGGCAATCCGATGAGCAGCAGCAGGGGAGTGCCGACCAGTGATGCGCCGAATCCGGTGAGGCCGCCGATGAAGCCTGCGAAGGCGACGGCTAGTGCGCCGAGGATCATGCGGCCGCCGCCTGGGAGGCAGAGGTGGCTGGGGGAAAGGCGTATGTCATGCGACTACCGCCTGGCCTACCAGCGCCAGAGACAGCACAGCGAGGATTCCCAGCACGATCCGGCGGACATCGCCGCCGCCGTGGCGGTACAGGTGGGTTCCGGCGGCGATCCCGGCTAGCGCGATGGGGAGGAAGAGTGCGGTTTGCAGGAGGACTTCGCTGGTGAGGAGGCCGCCGGCGCCGGCTGTGCAGACGGTCATCAGGTCGGCGGCTAGGAAGAAGACGACCAGGCTCGCGCGATTGATGGCCATTGGCAGCGGGGAAGCCAGGTACATCAGGACGACTGGCGGGCCGCCCATTCCGCAGGCGCCGTTGAGTACGCCGAAGGCGGTGCCTACGCCGGCGGATCCGGCGCGGCCGGGCAGGCGGCGGGTTCGCGGGGCGATGGCCAGGGCTAGTGCGGAGATTCCTACTGCGAGTCCGATGGTCAGTCTTGTGGCCCGCTCCGGCAGTGCAGCGAGGAGCCAGATTCCGGCTGGCAGGCCGAGGAGTGCGCCGGTGATCAGCCAGCGTACGGACGGGCGGTGGGCGTCGGGCCAGGCTTTGGGGAGCAGGGTCACGCTGGAGGCTACTTCGAGCAGGAGGGTGCTCGGGACGACGGCTGGCGGCGGCAGGACCAGGCACAGGCAGCTCACCCACACCAGAGACGCGCCGAAGCCGGAGTAGCCGCGGATCAGGCCTCCGGCCAGCAGGGCGGCGACGGCGAACGCCATCGCCGCCGGGGACAGCTGCCAGAAGGTCATCGGACGGCCGGGGAGGGGACCCGGGACGGGTGCGGCATCGGACCTCCACGACGCGGGCGGACGGATTCACCTTGGGGCACGGCTGGTCGCGGCGGTAGGTCCAGAATCGCGGCATCGCGGGGTACCAGGGGGCAGCCGGGAGGGTCGGCTGAACCGGGACTGCTGGAACTGGTCCGGCGACGGCAAGCCGGAGGCCAGGGCGGAAGCGGTGGGGAGGGCTTGCCGAAAGCCAGGGTGAAAGCCGCAGGGAGGGCTCGCCGGAGGCCTGGCGGTCCAGGGCGAAAGCGGCGAGCCCAGAGCGGCGGAGACAGAGCGGCGAGGGGAGGCGCCGCCAGCGGGGGCCACGGCCGGTCCTGGGAAGGACCGGCCGTGGTAGAACTGCCCTGGTCGCGAGGCCGGAAGCGGCCCAGCAAGGATTCAGGTCAGGTCGAAGCCACCCCGGCCTCGCCCCGCGTGGCGTCCTTTTCCTCAGCGACGGCGGGACCGGCCGGACGCCGCTTCCGGAACTGGTACGCGATCAGGATCAGCGCCAAAGTCACCGCGCTCAGCCAGAACTGCGAGCGGGTCGACGGGAGGAACGCCATGGCCAGGATGACCGCCGCCATCAGGGCGATCGTCGCGTAGCTCAGCCAGGGGAACAGCCACATTTTCAGGCTCAGCGCGCCCGGGTCGGTGTTCTGCAGCCGCTTCCGCAGCCGGACCTGGGCGAGCGCGATCGCCAGGTACACAAACAGCGCGACCGCTCCATAAGAGTTCACCAGGAACTGGAAGATCAGGTTCGGCGAGGTGTAGGCGGCGATGACCGACACGTAGCCGATGACGGTCCCGGCGATGATGGCCCGGCGAGGCACGCCGCTGCGGGACAGCTTCGTGAACATCTTCGGGGCGTCGCCGTTGCGGGTCAGGGCGAACAGCATCCGCGATGACGTGTACAGGGCGGAGTTCAGGCAGGACAGCACTGCCGTCAGGACGATGGCGTTCATGATCGTCGAGACCGCGGGGATGCCGAGCACGTCCAGGACCGCGGCGTACGGGCTGACCGCCGTGTCGGGCGAGTTCCAGGCCTTGACCGCGACCACCACGAAGACCGAGCCGACGTAGAACAGCACGACGCGGAACACGATGGAGCGCATGGCCTTGGCGATCGCGCGTCGCGGTTCGGCGGATTCGGCCGCGGCGATGGTGACGATTTCCGCGCCGGTGTAGAAGCCGACGCAAGGGACGACCGCGGCCAGCACCGCGCCGATGCCCATCGGGGCGAAACCGCCGTGCGACACGAGGTTGCTGACGCCTCCGTGGGAGCCGGGCCAGACGCCGAACAGATACAGCGCGCCGACCACCAGGAACACCAGGATCGCGATGACCTTGATGGAGGAGAACCAGTACTCGAACTCGCCGTACGACCGCGCGGAGACCAGGTTCGTGGCGGTGAGCAGCAGGAGCAAGCCGAGGCTGAGCACCCACAGGGGCACGTTCGGCAGCCACAGCTGCAGGATCCGGCCGCCGGCGACCGCCTCGACGGCCACCACGATCACGAAGAAGTACCAGTACATCCAGCCGACGGTGAAGCCGGCCCGGTTGCCCATCGCCTCCCTGGCGTAGACGTAGAACGAGCCGAGCGCGGGCCGCGCGACGGTCATTTCGGCCAGCATCCGCATGATGAGCACGGTGATCAGCCCGGCGATGAAGAACGAGACCACCGCCGCGGGCCCGGCCGACTGGATGACCACGCCGCTTCCGACGAACAGGCCGGCGCCGATCACGCCGCCCAGTGCGATCAGATTCATGTGGCGTTGCTTGAGACCCGGTTTGAGGCCGCTCTGAGCGGCTGTTTCCGGTGCAGAACCCACGTCTCCTCCTTCCGGCGGCGCCGGGGGACCTCGATGTCCCCGCGCCGGCCGCCGCCGCGATGTCGCTGAGAGCTGCTGTGTGGTTCCCGTCACCGTAAGAAGGAACAGGCCCCGCCGCGAGAGCCAGATGCTAGCCATGCTCCGGTACCAGAACGGCCCGATCCCGGACAGCAGGACGGGCGCCGGGCCCCCTCGGAACAAAGGGGTACCCAGCGCCCGTCGAACCCATCCGTCAGGGCTGGATCGCCTT
Organism: Amycolatopsis sp. NPDC054798; assembly: GCF_053611505.1. Taxonomy (NCBI): domain Bacteria; kingdom Bacillati; phylum Actinomycetota; class Actinomycetes; order Pseudonocardiales; family Pseudonocardiaceae; genus Amycolatopsis; species Amycolatopsis sp. NPDC054798. The sequence continues at coordinate 100,884 of NZ_JBSHAM010000006.1, forward strand.
CTCCACGTCGGTGAGCATGCCGTCGACGCCGTGCAGCAGCTCGTCCAGCACGTCCGTGTCGGCCACCAGCGGCGGCGAGATCATGAGCATGGTCGCGCCCCGGTCGTCGCCGCGGAGGATGACTCCGGTGCGGCGGAACGACTCCGGCAGCACCTCCCGCAGTACCGTCAGCGACTCCTGGTCGGTCAGCTCGCGGCCGCCGTCGCGGTCGGCCATCAGCTCGATCGCGTAGAAGAAGCCGGTGCCGCGGACGTCCTTGACGCACCGGTGCGCGTCCTTCAGCGACTCGAGCGCGGCGTGCAGCTTCGGGCCTTCGGCGAGGACGTGTTCGGGGACCTCCTCGTCGCGCATCGCGCTGATGTTGGCCACCGCGATGGCCGTCGACACCGGGTGGCCGCCCCACGTCGCGCCGTGGGTGAAGACGCCGCCCTTCGGGGAGTCGTACAGCTCGGTGACCAGCTGTTCGCGCACGATCACGCCGCCGAGCGGGGCGTAGCCGGAGGTGGAGCCCTTGGCGAAGGTGATCAGGTCCGGGACTACGCCGGTGAGGCCGTGGCCGAAGAAGTGGCCGAGGCGGCCGAACGAGCAGATGACCTCGTCCGAGACCAGCAGGATGCCGTACTTGTCGCACAGCTCCCGCAGCGCCGGCCAGTAGCCCTCCGGCGGGACCAGCGCGCCCCGGCCGTTCTGGACCGGCTCGGCGAACACCGCGGCGACCGTCTCCGGGCCTTCTTCGAGGATGACCGCCTCGATCGCGCGGACGCAGTCCAGCTGGTCGGCCGGGCCGCAGTCGCCGGTGAAGCCGAGGGTGTTCGGCACGTGCCGGATGCCCGGCAGCAGCGGGCCGAACGGCTCCTTGATCTTGGGCAGGCCGGTGACCGACAGCGCGCCCATGGTCGTTCCGTGGTAAGCCATTTCGCGGCTGATGATCTTCGTCCGCTCCGGGGCGCCCTGGCTGCGGTGGTACTGCCGGACGAACTTCAGCGCGGTTTCGACCGCCTCCGAACCGGAGTTCACGAAGAACGTGGTGCCGAGGTCGCCGGGGGCGAGGTCGGCGATGATCCGGGCCGCTTCGATCGACGGCGGGTGCGCCGAGCCCCAGTTGCTGGCGTAGGCGAGGGTGCCGACCTGCTCGGCCGCGGCCTTGGCGATGTCCGCGCGGCCGTGGCCCATGTTGACGCAGAACAGCCCGGCGAGGCCGTCGAGGTGGCGGCGGCCCTCGGTGTCGATCAGATAGCTGCCCTCGCCGCGGACGAACACCGGGAAGTCGCTTTGCCAGGTGTCCTTGCGCGTGAAGTGCGGCCCGAGGTGTCGGCGGGCAGTGGCCCGCAGCTCCGTGACGTTCACCTGGCGACCTCCTGTGTGTGGCGAGAACGGGATGTGTCGACGATCGCAATCTTTCTGGCCCACGCCCAGAGCCAGAAAGCGGCCGATCACCGGTGCCAGATTCGTGGCGGGGCAAGCGAAAGCCCGGCCGGGCGCGGGGCCGGGCCGGGCGGGGGCGTGCAGCAAAGGGGCGGTGGGGTTCTCGTGAGTGTTGCTGCCCGTTAGATCCGGCCTGTAAACTCCAGAGGCGGTTTAGCGTAGTCCTGGTACTTCTCCAGGAACCGCACCGGCTTCGACAGCGCGTCGCGGCGGAACGGGTCGCCCAGCTCGCGGGTGCACATGATCTCGATGACCGTGGTGCGGCCCTCGTTCATCTGCGCGTCGACGGCCTTCTTCAGCGCCGGGCCGACGTCCTCGAGCTTGTCGACGACGATGCCGTCCGCGCCCATCGCCTGCGCGATCCCGGCGAAGCTCTCGCTTTCCAGTTCGCCGGCGACGAACCGGCGGTCGTAGAAGTCGACCTGGTTCTTCTTTTCCGCGCCCCACTGGCGGTTGTGGAACACGACGGCGGTGACCGGGATGTCGTGCCGCACCGCGGTCATCACCTCGCCCATGCTCATGCCCCACGCGCCGTCACCGGCGTACGCGATCGCCGGCCGGTCCATCGCAGCGGCCTTCGCGCCGATGATGGTCGGCAGGGCGTAACCGCAGTTGCCGAAGGACATCGGCGCGAAGAAGGAGCGCGGCTCCTCGAAGCGCAGGTAGCTGTGCGCCACGGAGTTGATGTTGCCGATGTCGGTGGAGACCATCACGCGCGGCGGCATGGCCTTCTCCAGTTCGCGCAGCACCTGGCGCGGGTGCAGCCAGTTGCCCTCCTCCTGCTCCTGCTCGGCGATCATGTCGAGGGAGTAGGGGTCCTTCTCGTGGGTCCACGCGGTGAGCTCCTCCTCCCACGCGTCCTTCTCCGCCTTGGTGCGCGCGACGCGTTCGCCGCGGGTGGCGTCGCAGGCGAGGGTGCGGTCGGCGAGCCGGTCGGTCAGCGCCGCCGCGGCGGCCTTCGCGTCGCCGCAGATGCCGACGGTGATCTTCTTGACCAGGCCGAGCATCTTGTGGTCCGCGTCGATCTGGATGATCTTCGCGTTCTTCGGCCAGTAGTCCATGCCGTGCTGGGGCAGGGTGCCGAACGGGCCGAGCCGGGTGCCGAGCGCGATCACCACGTCCGCCTGCGAGATGAGCTTCATCGCGGCCTTGGAGCCCTGGTAGCCGAGCGGGCCGCACCACTGCGGGTGGCTGGCCGGGAAGCTGTCGTTGTGCTGGTAGCTGTTGACGACCGGCGCGCCGAGGCGTTCGGCGAGCGCCTTGCACTCCTCGACGCCGTCGGACATGACGACCCCGCCGCCGGAGATGATCACCGGGAACTCGGCGGTGGCCAGCAGTTCGGCGGCCTGGGCGAGGCTCTTGTCGCCGCCGGGGCCGCGGTCGAGCCGCTGCGGCTCCGGGATCTCGGTCTCGATCTCGCCGTAGAAGAAGTCGCGCGGGATGTTCAGCTGGGTCGGGCCGATTTCCGACAGCGCCCGGTCGAAGGCCCGCGCGGTGTACTCGGCCATCCGCTTCGGGTTGTTGACGTGCGCCTGGTACTTGGTGAACTCCTGGAACATGGGCAGCTGGTTGGCCTCCTGGAAGCCGCCCAGCCCGGTGCCCATGGTGCCCGCCTCCGGCGTGATCATCACGACCGGGCTGTGCGCCCAGAACGCCGCGGCGATCGCGGTGACGCAGTTGCTGATGCCCGGGCCGTTCTGCCCGATGACGACGCCGTGCCGCCCGCTGACCCGGGCGTAGCCGTCGGCCATGTGCGCGGCGCCCTGCTCGTGCACGACCGGGACGAGCCGGATGCCGGCCGGCGCGAAGATGTCCATCGCGTCCATGAACGCCGAGCCCATGATGCCGAAGATGTCGGTGACGCCGTTGGCCACCATCGTCTCGACGAAGGCCTCCGACGGGGTCATCTTCGCCGGCCCGCTGACGACGGTGCGGCCGTCGCCCGTCTTCCTCTCCGCCATGGTTGAACTCCTTCGACGCTGAAAGTCTTGGTTTTCGGTACGTGAGGTTCGTGAAAGCTGAACTCGATGGACGATAGGACGCCGCGTGCGGGAGGTCAACCGGCAGTTGATGGAAAACGAGACAAGATGTGCTAGTTTTCGGAACGTGAGTGAGTTGCGGAAGACCAGCGCCGTGGAACTCGTGCGCGAGCCGGACGGCGCGGGCCTCGACGGAGACACCCCGACCATGCGGCTGTTCTCGCTGCTCGAGCTGATCGCGGCGAAGGACCAGCTGGTGACGTTGCAGAGCCTGGTCGAGGAGACCGGCCTGCCGAAGCCGACGCTGCACCGGATGCTGCAGCAGCTGGAGGGCGCCGGGCTGCTCGTGCGCCAGGCCGACGGGCGGCATTACGGCACCGGCGACCGGCTGCGCCGACTCGCGGAGAACCTGCTGCTCAACGCGACGCACCACGGCGCGCGGCGCGCGGTGCTCAAGCACCTGGTCGACGAGCTGGGGGAGAGCTGCAACATCACCGCGCTGTCCGGCAGCGAGATCGTCTACCTCGACCGCGTCGAGACGCCCGAGCCGCTGCGGTTCTACCTGCGGCCCGGTTCGCGCGTGCCGATCCACTGCTCGGCCAGCGGCAAGATGATCCTGTCCCAGATGAGCCCGGCGCAGCGGCGCAAGCTCCTCGCGCACGCTCCGCTCAAGCAGTACACCGCCAAAACGGTCACCGACCTCGACGCGCTGGAGGAGGAGTTCGCCCGCATCCGGCGCGACGGCTTCGCGCTCGACGACGAGGAATTCCTGCCCGGGCTGGTGTGCGTGGCGGTGCTGGTGCCCAGCCGCACCGGGCGGTCCAACCTGGCGGTGGCGGTGCAGGCCCCGGTCATGCGGCTCACCGCCGACAAGGCTTTGCAGGCGCTTCCCGCGTTGCAGCGGGCCGCCGAAGCGATCAAGGAGGTCGAGGCCGAGGGGTCGGCCGACGACGCCGACAGCATCCCGTCCTGACGGAGGTCCCCTGATGAACCCGTTGTCCGGCAACGGTCCCGACGCCCGGATCGCCGTGCGCGACGCGTTCGGTCTCGACTCGGCGATGGAAGTCCCGTGCTTTTCCGAACCGGACGAGCACGTGCCCGAGACCGACCCGGCCTACCGGTTCAACCCGGACGTGACGCTCGCGTTGCTGGCCGGGTTCGCGCACAACCGCCGCGTGCTCGTGCAGGGCCTGCACGGCACCGGCAAGTCCACGCACGTCGAACAGGTCGCGGCGCGGCTGAACTGGCCGTGCCTGCGCGTGAACCTCGACGGCCACCTGAGCCGGCTCGACCTCGTCGGCAAGGACGCGGTGGTGCTGCGCGAAGGCAAGCAGGTCACCGAATTCCGCGAAGGCATCCTGCCGTGGTCGCTGCGGCGGCCGACGGCGCTGATCCTCGACGAGTACGACGCGGGACGGCCGGACGTCATGTTCGTCATCCAGCGGCTGCTCGAACGGGACGGCAAATTCACGCTGATCGACAGCAACACCGTGCTGCGCCCGCATCCGGGCTTCCGGCTCTTCGCCACCGCCAACACGGTGGGGCTGGGCAATCTCAACGGGCTCTACCACGGCGTCCAGCGGCTCAACCACGCGCAGATCGACCGGTGGAACATCGTCGCGGCGCTGGATTACCTGCCGCCGGAGGAGGAGGCCGCGATCGTGCGGGCGCGCGTGCCGCGGCTGTCCGGTCAGCTGATCGAGGCGATGGTGGCGGTCGCCGGACTGACCCGGGAAGGGTTCAGGGCGGGCGATCTGTCCACGCTGATGTCGCCGCGCACGGTCATAACCTGGGCGGAGAACTGCGAGATCTTCACCGATCCGGCGCTCGCGTTCCGGCTGACGTTCCTCAACAAATGCGACGAGGCCGAGCGTCCGGTCGTCGCCGAGTACTTCCAGCGCTGTTTCGACCTGGAGCTGGCCGCGGCGTGAGCACGCCCGAAACCCGGCGGCGCCAGCAAGTCGAGGAGCTGTCCGCGGCGGCGATCCGGGCGGTCAGCGGATCGCCGGACGCGCATTTCCGGGGCGGGCGCCTGCATCGCGGCACCCGTCCGGCCCCGATGCCCGCGCCGCATTTGCGGGCCGGCGACGAGGACGTGCGGTCCTTCCGCGGCGCGGCGGACGGGATGGCGCTGCACCTGAGCCGGTCTGATCGGGACTTGCACCAGCGGTTGCGGCCCGAGGGCGGTGTCGAGCGGCTGCTGTTCGAACTGCTTGAGCAGTTCCGGGTGGAGTCGCTGGTCCCGGCCGGTTTTCCCGGCGTGACGGCGAATCTGCGGCGGAGGCACGAACGCTGGTCGCTTTCGGCGCACCACAGTGGACTGACCGAGACCGCGCGGGGCTTGCTGCTCTACACCGTCGCGCAGGTCGCGCGAGCGCGGATCACCGGCGAGCCGGTCGTGGAAGAGACCGAGGACCTGATCGAGGCGACCCGGGCGGCGATCGCGCCGATGCTCGGTGTGCAGCTGGCCGGGCTTCGGCGGCACCGCACTGATCAGGCCGCGTTCGCCGAGCACGCGAGGGTGCTGGCGGAGGCGGTCGCCGCGTTGCTGGAGCCGGAGAAGCCCGAGGACCCAGAGGACGAAACGGAAGCGGCGGAGTTCGCGCTGCTGCTGGATTTCGACGACGAAAACGGCAGTGAGGACGGCGGTACCGCGGGCCTCGGCGACCACAAAGGACCGGTGGCGGCCGGATCGTATCGGGTGTTCACCACTGCTTACGACCGCGAGGACCGGGCCGGTCCGCTGGTGCGTCCGGAATTGTTGCGGGAACTGCGCGAACGGCTGGACGCTCGGGTTGCGAAGCAGGGCGTCAACGTGGCTCGGCTCGCCCGAGAACTCACGGCAGTGCTTGCTGAACCACAGCGGTCCGGTTGGGACGGCGCGCAGGAGGAAGGGCAGATCGACGGCCGGGCACTCGCGCGGTTGATCGCGGCGCCTGCGGATCACCGGGTGTTCCGGGTCGAGCGGACCGAACCGGTCGCGGACGTGCTGGTCACCTTCCTGATCGACTGCTCGGGTTCGATGAAGGCGCACCGGGAAACCGTTGCGGTGCTGGTGGATCTCTTCGCTCGTGCGCTCGATCTCGCCGGTGCCAGCTGCGAAATCCTCGGCTTCACCACCGGTGCGTGGCACGGTGGCCGGGCGCGGCGGGACTGGATGCGTGCTGGGCGGCCGAAACAGCCGGGGCGGCTCAATGAGCGTCGGCACCTGGTGTTCAAGGACGCTGCGACGCCCTGGCGGCGTGCTCGGCGGGACGTGGCGGCGTTGCTTAAGGCCGATCTGTTCCGCGAAGGCTTCGACGGCGAGGCGTTGGCGTGGGCAGCTGAGCGGGCGCGGGCGTGGGAGGCTCGGCGGCGGCTGGTTTTCGTGCTGTCGGACGGAAGCCCGATGGACGGTGCGACCGCGCTGGCCAACGAGGAACGTTACCTCGACCGCCATCTGGTGCAGGTGGCCGACGGGCTGGAGCGGAGCGAGACTGAGGTGTACGGCATCGGGGTCGGGCTCGATCTCAGCGCGTACTACCGGCGCAGCCTGGCGTTGGACGCCGCGGAAGGCACGGGATTCCGTGCCTTCCGCGAGATCCTCGGCCTGCTCGCGCGCTAGCCCGCTGGCTGCGCGGCGAGCGACGCGGGCGTTTCGGTGCGCTCCAAGGCGATCGGCGACCGCCGCTGGCCCGGGGAAAGCAAACTCCAGCCGAACACGATCACCAGGTTGACGCCCATCGACACCAGACCGGTGTTGAGACCGCCGAGAGTCACGCCGGTGGCGTACAGGACGACCGCGGTGACCACTCCGACGACCATGCCCGTCGCGATCGCGGCCGTGCGCACCCGCCGGGCGAACAGGATCGCCAGCCATCCCGGCACGACCTGGGCGAGCAGGTTGTAGGTCAGGTTCAGCACGGTGAGCATGAGCGTCGAGGCGGTCAGCGTCAGCACCGCGGCGAGCACCAGGAACACCGCCACCGCCACGACCGTCCAGCGTCGTTGAGCCGCTGGGCGGACGTTCGGGGCCAGGTTGCGGCTGACCATGCCGCCGATCGCCAGCGCCGTGGCCGACAGCACCAGCACGCCGGACAACGCGGCGCCGGCGGCCACGAGGCCCAGAACCGGTTCCGGGAGAAGGCCTTTCGCCGTCACCATGAAGACGGTGTTCGGGTTCTTCAGCCCGGGGTGCTGCTTCAGGCCGTAGTAGGCGGCGAAGACGAGGAACGGGTAGATCAGCATGTACAGCGGCATCCACACCGTCGAACTCTTCACCGCCCGCTCGGAACGCGCCGGGAACACGTACGCGCCGCCGAAACCGAGGTAGAAAACCACGCTCTGGAACAGGATCGTGGTCATCGCGAACCACAGGTCCTGGCCGCCCATCGTGGTGTGCGCCCTGGCCAGTGCCTCCGGCCCGGTGACCCCGGAGGTCCCGCCGGCGACCAGCACCGCGGCGAGGCCGACGAGCACCACGCCGAGCAGCATGAACGCGTCCTTGAGGATCGACACGAACGCGGGGGAGCGGATGCCGGAGACGGCGATGTAGGCGAACGCGATGATCCCGGCCAGCACGACGCACTGCACGGGCGTCAGGGTCAGCCCGAGGTTGCTCAGCACGACCTGCAGGCCGATGAACTGGTACTGGCCCCACGGAACGAGCGCGATCAGCATCGTCACGCACGTGATCAGTTCGAGCGTCCGGCTGCCGTAGTGGCGGCCGAAGACGTCCGGGACGGTCATCGCGTCGTGTTTGCGGGCCGCGCGCCAGACCAGTGGGGCGAGAAAATATCCCAGCGAGTAGGCCAGCAGGATGTAGCCGAGGAACCAGATCCCGTAGCTCGCGCCGTGCGCGTAGATCCCGCTGGGGAAGCCGATCATCGTGCCGATGCTGTACACCTCGCCGACCGCCAGGAAATACAGCAGCCACGGCGGGAACGAACGGCCGCCGACCAGGAATTCGGAGATCCCGCCGCCGCGCGACGAGCGGCCCGCCCACAGCGCGAGCAGGATCGAAAGCACCATCACTGCCGCGACGATGAGAATCAGCACGACTGGTCCTCCTTCGCGGTTGCCTTGCCGGGGGTGTCGGCTGGATAGTGCCGGCGGTCGAAGAACCGCCAGCTGATCCACAGGCACAGGGTGGTCAGCGGGAAGCAGAGGAACATCCAGAAGAACACCAGCGGGAACCCGGCGACGGTCGCCGCCGAGCCCGCCACCAGCGGGATGCCGCCGAGGATCGCGACCGCGGGGATGCCGAGCCCGATGCACAGGCTCGGCCAGCTGCGGATCATCGGACGCCTCCGGTCGCGACGGGATCGCGTTGCCAGACCAGCTGTCCGCCGATCACCGTGGCGTCGACTTTCAGGTCCCGGATCCGGCTGGGGTCCACAGTGGTCGGATCCTCGGACAGCACGATGAGGTCCGCGAGCTTGCCGACTTCGAGGCTTCCCTTGATTGTTTCCTCGCCGGCCAGGTAGGCCGCGTCGATCGTGTACCCGCGCAGGGCGGCTTCGACGTCGATCGCCTGTTCCGGTCCCAGCAGCTGGCCGCTGCTCGTCTGCCGGGCGACGGCGCACCAGATGCCTTCCAGCGGCGGCACCGGGGTGACCGGGGTGTCCGAGTGGAGTCCGAAGTGGATTCCCCGGGAACGCGCCGACGCGAGCGGGCTGATCCGGCGAGCCCGTTCCGGGCCGAGGAAAACGTCCCGGTGCCGGTCGCCCCAGTAGTAGACGTGCTTGATGAAGAACGACGCGGCGACGTCGTGTTCGGCCATCCGGTCGAGCTGGTCTTCGCGGGCGGTCTGGCAGTGTTCGATGCGGTGGCGGCGGCCGGTGCCTTCCGGTGCGCCGAGGCGGGCGTAGCCGTCGATGATGGCGTCGATCGCGGCGTCGCCGTTGCCGTGCACGGCGACCTGCCAACCGGCAGTGTCGAGCGCGGCGATCCGGCGGGACAGCTCGCCCGGTTCGAGCAGCATCATGCCGTGTTCGTCGGGGTCGCAGGTGTAGCCCTCGGCCAGGCAGCCGGTGCGGCCCTGGATCGAGCCGTCCGCGACGATTTTGATGCCGTTCATGGTGAAGCCGTGCGGATTCGACTTGTCCGGCGGTTCGGGGGTGCCCTCGGCGAGGCCGGGAAGGAGGGTGTGGAAGAGGTAGCCGTGGATGCGGGTGCGCAGTTTCCCGGCGCGGGTCAGCATCCGGTACGCGGCGAGTTCCTGTTCTCCGCCGATCAGCCCGATCCCGGTGTCGTGCACCGAAGTGACGCCGTTCCGCAGGTACTCGGCGTCGGCCAGCTGGAGCGCGTTGGCCAGTTCGTCGGGGCCTTGCGAGGGCATCGCGGAGTTGACCAGGAACGCAGCGGTTTCGATGAGGAGACCGGTCGGTTCGCCGCGTTCGTCGCGGGCGATGGCGCCGCCCGGCGGATCAGGAGTGGCAGCGGTGATGCCGACAGCTCGCAGCGCGGCGGAATTCGCCACGGAGAAGTGGCCGGTCACGTGGGTGAGCAGGACCGGGTTGCGCGGCGAAGCCGGGTCCAGGTCGCGCCGGGTCGGATGCCGGTTGTCGGCGAGAAGCGTGTCGTCGTACCGGAAACCCTTGATCCATTCGCCGGGGCCGAAATCGCGCGCGGCCTGCCGGACCCGGTCGGCGATGTCGCTGATCCGGTCGTTGGGCGGGCTGCCCGCGTCGACCGGGGCGGCCAGCGCCATCCCGAAGAAGGACGGATGGTTGTGCGATTCCACGAAGCCCGGGACGACGGTGCGCCCGGCCAGGTCGAGCACTGTCGTTTCGGGACCGGCGAGCGCGGCGATCGCGCGGTCGCCGCCGACCTCGGTGATCCGGCCGTCGCGGGCGGCGAGCGCGGACGCCCGCGTCCCGCCTCGGTCCAGGGTCAGCACCGTGCCCCCGAGCACCACCAGGTCGGGGGCCGGACGAGCGGATGCGGCGGGTTCGCCCACGATGGGACCTCCTTGTCCACGTGTCCTGACCCCCAGACAGTGCCGGGGGAGCTGGCCCGCGAACAGGTCCAGAAAGCGACGCGCGCGTGGGTCCAGTCAGCTGTCCAGCAGCTCCCGGCAGACGTCGCCGAGCAGCCGGATGCCCGGTTCGATCGCCGACGGCGGGGTGGCGGAGAAGCCGATGCGGAAGTGGTTGCGCGGCGGGTCGTCCCCGAGGAAGAAGATGTCGCCGGGTTCGATGAGGATGCCCAGTTCCTCCGCGCGCTCCACCAGGACCCGGCAGTCCAGTTCGGACGGTCCGGTCATCCAGAGGCTGACGCCGCCGGGCGGGTACGGGCTGTGCTCCCACGGCAGGTATTCGGTGACCGCGGCGCAGGTGGCGGTCCACTTGCGCATCAGTTTCGTGCGGTAGCGGCGCAGCGAGCGGTGGTACTCGCCGCTTTCGATGAGCAGCGCCAGTGCCCGCTGCAACTGGCCCGGCGGGTGGCGCAGGACGTATCTGCGGGCCTCGCGCAGCGCGCGCACCAGTTCGCGCGGGCCGACCAGGTAGCCGAGGCGGAGCCCGGGGGAGAGGAATTTCGAGAAGGTGCCGAGGTAGACGGCGTCGCCGGTGTTGTCGAGCGCCTTCAACGCCGGGGTGGGGCTGCCTTGATAGCGGAATTCGCTGTCGTAGTCGTCCTCGACCACCACGGTGCCGGACGCGGCGGCTTGCGCGAGCAGCTGGCGGCGTCGGCCGATGCCGAGTGTCGCGTTGGTCGGGTGCTGGTGGCTGGGGGTGAGGTAGAGCAGGTCGATGCCGTCGAGCGATTCGGGCGGCTGCAGGCCGCGGGAGTCGACGTCGATCCCCGTCACCTGCGCGCCGGTGCGGAGGAAGATGTGCCGGGCGTCGAGGTAACCGGGGTTTTCGATGGCCACGACCTGGTCCGGGCCGAGCAGCACCCGGCCGAGCAGGTCGAGGCCCTGCTGCGAGCCGACGGTGATCAGCACCTCGTCCGGGTCCGCTTCGATGCCGCGAGTGGTGAGCAGCTGGCGGCACACCATCTCGACGAGCATCGGATCGTCGGAGCCGACGCTGTCCTGGAGGCTGTGGAACACGTGCGGCCGGTAGAGCGCGTCGCGCAGGCAGCGCGTCCACGACCGGGCCGGGAACGCGGTGATGTCGACCTGCCCGGCGAGGAACGGGTACGGGTAGCTCGCCCAGTCGGTGCGTTTCTCGATGTGGGCGACCTCGGCGTCCGGGAAGCGGCGGACCCGGGCGGCCCAGTCGATCCGCGATTCGGTGTCCCGTTCCTCCACCGCGCAGTGCGGGCGCATCTCGCCGTTGACGAACAATCCGCTGCGCTCGCGGCTTTCCACGTAGCCCTCGGCGACCAGTTCCTGGTAGGCGAGGTTGATCGTGTTCCGGGAGACGCCCAGTTCGACGGCCAGCTCCCGCGAGCTGGGCAGCCGCCGGGCCGGGTCGAACGTGCCGATGGCGATCCCGTGCTCGATCGCCCGCCGGACCTGGCGGTACAGCGGTTCGTCCGACGAGCGGTCGATCTCGATCAACGTGCGTGGCAAGTGCGCTCTCCCAAGTGGCCGGCGTGCAGCGGGGTGGGCTGAAACGTAACTCGCAGTGGCCGCTTTTCCCACCCCGCGCCACGCCGGTCGGCTCAGGCCAGCGCTTCGGCCACGTCGGTGACCGGGAGCCCGTGCGCCGTGGCGACCGGCTCGTAGGTCAGCTTGCCGTCCACAGTGTTCACGCCGCCGCGGAGTTCCGGCGTGTCCTGCACCGCGGTCCGCAGGCCCTTGTTCGCGATTTCCAGCGCGTAGGGGAGCGTGACGTTGGTGAGCGCGTGCGTGGAGGTGTGCGGGACCGCGCCGGGCATGTTGGCGACGCAGTAGAACACCGATTCGTGCACCCGGAAGGTCGGGTCGGCGTGCGTCGTGGGGCGCGAGTCCTCGAAGCAGCCGCCCTGGTCGATCGAGATGTCCACCAGCACGCTGCCCGGCTTCATCCGGGAGACCGTCTCGTTGGACACCAGGCTCGGGGCCTTCGCGCCCGGGACGAGCACGGCGCCGATCACCAGGTCGGCTTCCAGCACCGCCTGCTCGATCGCGTACGCGTTCGCGGCGGCGGTGCGGATGCGGCCCTGGTACATCCGGTCGGCGGCGCGCAGCTTGTCCACGTTCTTGTCGAACAGCACGACGTCGCCCCAGGTCCCGGCCGCGACGGCGACCGCGTTCATCCCGGCGACGCCCGCGCCCAGCACGACCACGCGGGCCGGCGGGACTCCGGACACGCCGCCGATCAGCACGCCGCGTCCGCCGTTGACGCGCATCAGCGTCTGCGCGCCGACCTGCGGGGCCAGCCGTCCGGCTACCTCGCTCATCGGGAACAGCAGCGGAAGGGAGCCGTTCGGCAGCTGCACCGTTTCGTAGGCCACGGCCGTGGTGCCCGCGTCGAGGAGGGCTTTGGTGCAGGGCTCGCTCGCCGCGAGGTGCAGGTAGGTGAAGAGCAGCTGGCCGGAGCGCAGCCGGTGGTACTCCTCGGCGACCGGCTCCTTGACCTTCAGCACCATTTCCGCGGTGCCCCACACGTCGTCCGCGTGGTCGAGCAGCTTAGCGCCGGCCGCGGCGTAGTCCTCGTCGCGGATGGACGAGCCCTCGCCCGCGCCGCGTTCCACGAAGACCTCGTGGCCGGCCGAGGCGAACTCGTGCACTCCGGCCGGCGTCGCCGCCACCCGGTATTCGTGGTTCTTGACCTCGCGAGGCACACCGATCCTCATCGCCTGCTCCCATCTGCCGTGTCTGGTCCGACCGAGAGTGCGGGAGGACTGGCCACGGCGAAAGTGCCAGAAACCGCTCGGCCGAGGGGTCCAGAACCGGGGCCTTCTGGACCTGTCATCGGGGACTGTTCTGGCTCTGTCCCTTGGGGCCAGGGCTCGCCATCCTCACGAGGAGCACTGCCGTCCGCCGTCCGCGAGGAGTTGCGAGATGACCATGGCCCCTCTGGCCGAGACCTGGCGGGAGCGCGTCGGAGACGCCCGGCCGCGGATCGCGCTGGCCGACGGCGCCGATCCGCGCGCAGTCACTGCCGCCGCGCGCCTGGCCGACCACGGCGAGATCGAACCGGTGCTGGTGGGGCCTTCGGCGGAGATCGCTTCTGCTGCGGCGGAGCTGGGTTTGGCTGTTCCGCCTTTCCTGGACACTGCCGCCCTGTCTGCCGACGACGCTGTCCTCGCACGGCTGGCTACTGCGTTCCCGGACCGCGTGGAGACTGTTCGCCACGACCCGGTCGCTCTCTCCGCGGCCCTTCTCGCGCTGGGCCGGGTGGACGCGTGCCTGGCTGGTGCGACGCGGCCGACGTCCGATGTCCTCCGGGCCGGACTGCGGATCGTCGGCCTCGCTCCCGGCGTGCGGACCCTCAGCAGTTGTTTCCTGATGTTGTTGCAGGACGGCCGGTCGCTCACTTTCGCCGACTGCGCGGTGGTTCCGGAGCCGGACGCGGACGCGCTGGCCGATATCGCCGTTGGTGCGGCGTCCACGCATCGCGCACTTACCGGAAGTGAGCCCGTAGTGGCGATGCTTTCCTTTAGCACGCAAGGCAGTGCCAAGCATTCCGCAGTGGACAAGGTCCGTCAGGCGACTTCGCTGGTGCGGGAACGGTTGCCTGGCGTGGATGTTGATGGCGAACTGCAATTCGACGCCGCTGTCGTGGACGCCGTCGGGGAGGCTAAGGCGCCGTCTTCGACTGTCGCTGGGCGGGCGAATGTGTTGGTGTTCCCCAATCTCGACGCGGGGAACATCGCTTACAAGATCGCCGAACGGCTGGGCGGGGCGACCGCGCTCGGACCGATCCTGCAGGGCGTCGCCGCGCCGCTGCACGACCTGTCGCGCGGCTGCAGCGCGGGCGACATCGAGACGATGGCCCTGATCAGCGCGGTGCACGCGGTGACCGGTCGGGAAGTGGAGGGGGTCCGATGACGCGAGGGGTGGAGCTGGTCGTGCTGGACATGGCCGGCACGACGGTGCGTGACGACGGCGCGGTGGAGGCGGCGTTCTCCGCGGCGCTGGAGGCAGTGGGGGTGCCTGCTGACTCTCCGGAGCGCGAGGACGTGGATGCCTATGTCCGCGACACCATGGGGCAGTCGAAGATCGAGGTTTTCCGGGCGCTGTTTCCCGCGGAAGGGGTTGCGGAGAAGGCGAATCGGGTTTTCGAGACCGCGTTTGCTTCGCAGGCGATAGAGGTCGCTGCGCCGCTTCCCGGGGCGGAGGAAGCGATCGACAAGCTGCGCGCGCAGGGGCGTCGGGTGTGCCTGAGCACGGGGTTCTCGGCGGCGACCCGGGACGCGTTGCTGCGACGGCTCGGGTGGACGGATTTGGCGGATCTGGTGGTGTGCCCGGCGGATGCTGGCGGGCGGGGACGGCCGTTTCCGGACATGGTGCTGACTGCGGTGCTGAAGCTCGGGATCAGCGACGTGCGGGCGGTCGCGGTGGCAGGGGACACCGGGTTCGACATGCTGACCGGGCGAAGGGCGGGGGCGTCGGTGGCGGCGGGGGTGCTGACCGGGGCGCATGACGAGGCGACGTTGCGGGCGCATGGGGCTACGCATGTGCTGGGGTCGGTGGCGGAGTTGCCGGGAGTGCTTGAAGGCTAGGGAGTTTTTAGCTACGGCCAGGCGTGCTGGCCACGGGAATTGCGGTCAGCCCGGCGGCGCGACCGCGGCGGCGATCAACGCCCGAGCCGCGATCTCGATCCTCTCCTCGTCCCCGCTCACGATCCGGTCCAGGCACAGCCCGCGCAAACCCGAGATCAGCAGACTTGCCCGCGCGACCGCCTCGGGTTCGGCGTAGCCCAGTTTCCGGTACACCGGCACCAGCGGGTCCACCATCGCGGTGATCGCTTCCCGCGCGACCGTCAGGTAACGCTCCGGCTGGGTCGGGGCCAGGGCCAGCACCTGGAACAGGATGCGGATCGGCCGTTGCTGGCGGCCTCGGGTGATCGCGTTCCACAGGGCGTGGGCCGCGGCGGCGAGGGATTCCTCGTCATGCACCGCGTGGAACAGTTCGGTGACGTCCGGGCGGCTCGCGGCGATCGCTTCGGTGATCAGGTTTTCCCGGCTGCCGAAGTAGTACAGCAGCATCCGCTTGCTCGTCCCCAGCGCCTCGCCCATCGGGGCGAGCGACAGGTCCGCGATGCCGTGCGCCGCCAGGTAGTCCACGGCTTTCTGCAGCAGTTCGGCGCGGCGGCCGGTCCCGGAGTCCACCTCTTGACTGTACCGATCGGTACGCCGTACGGTCCATGTACCGATCGGTACGCGGCGGAGGGGGGCGGATGGCGGGCAAGGTGGCGATCGTCGGCGGCGGGATCGGCGGGCTGACGCTCGCGCTCGCGTTGCGGGAGCGCGGGATCGGGGCGGAGGTGTACGAGCGGTCTGCGCAGCTGCGGGAAATCGGGGCGGCGGTCGCGTTGTCCGCCAATGGGTCCCGGGTGCTGGAGCGGCTCGGGTTGCGGGACGAGCTGGCGGCGTGTTCGGCGGTGCCGACGGAGCTGGTTTACCGGCATTGGCGGGGCGGGCGCCGGATAGCGGCGTATCCGATCGGGGCGGCGTACGAGGAACGGTTCGCCGGGCCGTATTTCGGGGTGCATCGGGCGGATTTGCAGCGGATCCTGGCTGGTGCCTTCGGGAAAGTCCACCTTGGCCGGAGGGCGACCGGGCTGGTCGCGGAGGGCGCGGGGTATCGGCTGGAGTTCGCTGACGGGACAAGCGAAACCGCGGATGTGGTGGTGGGTGCGGACGGGGTGCATTCGACGGTTCGCCGGTGGGTGGACGACGCGCCGCTCGCCCGGTATTCGGGGGCGAGCGGGTTTCGCGGGCTGGTGCCGGCGGACCAGCTGCCGGCATTGCCGGACGCGGGGGCGATCCAGTTCTGGATGGGGCCGGGCGGGCATCTGCTGCATTACCCGATCGGCGACGGGTCGGTGGTGAATTTCCTTGCGGTGCTGGACGAACCGGACGCCTGGGAGGGGGAGTCCTGGACGGAGGACATCCCCCGGGAACGGATCGGCGCGGCGTTCGAGGGCTGGCATCCGGCGGTGCGCGAGATGGTCGGCGCGACGAAGTTGCACCAGCGGTGGGGGTTGTTCGGCCAGCATCCGCTCAACCGCTGGCATCGCGGCGGAGTGGTGCTCCTCGGCGACGCCGCGCACGCGATGCTGCCGCATCACGGGCAGGGCGCGAACCAGACGATCGAGGACGCGGTGACGCTCGCGGAGTGCTTGGCGCGGGAGTCGTGCGAGGCGGCGCTGGCTCGGTACGAGAGGCTTCGGCGGCCGAGGACCCGTGCGGTTCAGCGGAGTTCGTGGGTGGCGAACGCGCTGCTCCACGTGCCGGACGGTCCCGCGGCGGCCGCGAGGGACGCCGCGCTGGGGCGGATCGGCGAGACGCTGGAGTGGATTCACTCGCATGACGCCCTGGCGGTGGCGGGGCGGGGCTAAGCGGCTTTCTTTTCCGCGAGGGCCTTGAATTCGGCGCTCGTCATCACGTCCGCAGTGGACTGGGCGAGGACGACCAGCGTGGCGGCGTGCACCTCGGCGGCGGACATCGCGCCGTGGCCGAGGTCGGGATGGTCGTAGGTGGCGCAGGCGTCGGACAGCACCGCGGTGCGGAAGTCGCGGAACATCGCGTCGCGGATGGTGGCGTGGACGCAGTCCTCAGTGGTCACTCCGGTGGCGATCAGGGTGTCCACGCCTCGTCCGCGGAGCTGCATCTCGAAGTCGGTGCCGAAGAACGCGCTGTAGCGGTGCTTGGGGATCAGCGGTTCGTCCGGGCGGCGGTCCACTTCGGAATACAGGGCGGCGCCAGGGGTCCCGTCGATGAGCGCCTGGCCCTGGGCGATCGGCGGGTACAGGTCGGCGAAGCGGCCCATGTCGGAACCGTCCGGGCGATGGACGTGCGCGGTGAAGAACACGGCGATGCCCGCGTCGCGGCAGAACCGGACGGTGTCGTTGAGGACGGGGACCATGGCGCGTCCGGCCGGGGACTCCAGCGGGGCGTCCGGGGCCAGGAAGTCGTGCTGCA
The DNA here is from genome assembly GCF_053611505.1 of Amycolatopsis sp. NPDC054798. Taxonomy (NCBI): domain Bacteria; kingdom Bacillati; phylum Actinomycetota; class Actinomycetes; order Pseudonocardiales; family Pseudonocardiaceae; genus Amycolatopsis; species Amycolatopsis sp. NPDC054798. The sequence continues at coordinate 118,292 of NZ_JBSHAM010000006.1, forward strand.
TGTCGATGACGACCAGCGCGGTGCTGGCGGGATCGACGGTGGACAAGCGGTAACCCATGAAACGCTCCCTCCGCAGAGGCAATGAGGTATCACGGTTTGACGCCGGTCGTCAAGAAAACGACAGAAAGCGTCAGGCGTCTTCGATCTGCGCGGCGACGGTGCGCAGGGACCCGATCAGCGCCTGCGTGGCCGGGTTCAGCCTGCGTCCGGCGGCGAGCGTCAGGCCGACGCTGTGCCCGATGTTCTCCAGCGGCGTCGGCAGCGTGACCAGCCTGGGATCGTCCATGCCGAGGAGCCCGGGGAGTGCGGCGACCATGGCGGTTTCGGTGAGCAGCTGCCGCACGGTGAGGAACGATGTCGCCTCCACGCGGTTGGCGGGCAGGTCGAGACCGTGCTGGGCGAACAGGCTTTCCAGTTCCTGGCGCAGCATCGTTTCGGTGCCGGGCACGATCCACGGGAACTCCGTCAGATCCTCCAGCGAAACGGTCTCGCGCGCGGCGAGCGGATGATGCGCGCCGGCGACGACGCGGATCGACTCCTGGTACAGCGCTTGGCGCCGGGTGCCTTCCGTGCCGGGGCCGCTCAGCCTGCCGACGATGACGTCCACCCGCCCCGCGGTCAGCTCCACGAGCAGCGATTCGGGTGTTCCTTCGCGGACGACGACGGTGACCAGCGGATGGTCTTCTTTGAGATGCGCGATCGCTCGCGGCAGCAGCAGATTCGAGCCCGCGAGGTGGATGCCCGCCACGACCCGGCCGCGTGTCGCGTCGGCGATCTCCACGACGTGCCGGGCCGCGTGGGTCAGCTGGGCGAGCACTGCGCGCGCGTGCTCGGTGAACGCGGTCCCGAACTCGGTGGGCGTGATCCCGCGCGGGCCGCGTTCGTAGAGCGGCACGCCCAGGATGGCTTCGAGGTCGTGCAGGCCGCGCGTGACGACTGGCTGCGTGACGTGCAGGGCGGCGGCCGCGCCGACCACGCTGCCCTGCTCGGTGAGGGTGTCCACCAGCACGAGGTGCCTGAGCTTGAGGCGGCCGTCGAGCAGGCGGGGCATCTCCATTCCGGCGACATTACTGTCCGGGGTGGATTCCGGCGTCACGAGAGGGCGAGCCGGACCAGAGCGCGGCTGAGCGCGGAGCCGGGGTCGGCGAGGTCGAGGAAGACGTCGAAATGGTTCCGGCCGGGCACGGCGGTCCAAGATCGCGCAGCGGGCCAGTGCGCGTGGAAAGCCTTGCTCTGCCGATGGAATCCGGCTGCCTCGTGCTCGGCGACCGCTACGTGCAGGGGCGCGGTGCCTGGCGGGGCCAGTATCGGGCTGAGGGCTTCCGCGCGGGCGGCGTCGAGGGTCAGCCAGGCGTTGGCGAACGAGCCGACCAGGGGGCGGAGGTCGAAGAGTCCGCTGATCGTCATCGCGCCTTTGACGACGTCTCCGGGCACGCCGGCGTCGCGCTGCCATCCGGCGACGGCGGTCATGGCCGTCAAATGCCCGCCGGCTGAGCTGCCGACGACGTGGATGCGGTCCGGGTCGAGGCCGTGCTCGGCGCCGTGGCAGTACACCCACGCGACCGCGGCGCGGACCTGGCGCACGATCTCCTCCAACGGTGCCGTCGGCGCGAGCGTGTAGTCGGGCACGACGGTGGCGATCCCCGCGTCGGCCAGAACCCTTGCCATGAAAGCGGTGTCGTGCCGCGAGAGCATCCGCCAGTAGCCGCCGTGGATGGCGACGACGACGGGACGCAGCTGTCCGGGCGAGCTGCCCCAGACGTCCAGCCGCTCGTTGCTCAGCGGGTCGAAGGCCAGGCCGGGGCGGCCGTCCAGGCTGGCTGTGGCGGATTCGGAGGCGGACCGGTAGCGGGCCATCACGGCGTCGAACTCGGCCTCGGTGACGGTGGCTTGCGCGCTGTAGTCCCGATCGGTGTCCGGAGGGGTCACGGGCCTTCCTTCCTGCTCGGACGGCTTGAATGAGCCATCTTGCGCAGTGGCGGCCATGCCTGGCCAATGCTCATTCCGGTGAGAGCCATGCCGGAATGAGCATGAGTACCAGCTATGCCCGGACGGTCATGGCAGCGGCGGCAAAGAGCATTGGCCAGGCATTCCTGGCGTCCCTACGGTCAGGTTCATGGCTGCGGAACTCCACAACGTCGTCGGCGGGACCCGGGTCGCCGGGCGGCGCACCTTCGAGAAGATCGACCCGGTCGACGGGTCGCTCGTCGCGCACGTCCACGAGGCCGGGCCGGACGTGGTCGACGCCGCGGTCGCTGCCGCGCGCGCCGCGCTGGACGGTCCGTGGGGACGCGCCTCGGTGGCGGAGCGCACCGCGTTGCTGCGCCGGATCGCCGACCGGATCGAGGAGCGGTTCGAGGACTTCGTCGCGGCCGAGGTGCGCGACACCGGCAAGCCGGAACACCTGGCGCGCGACCTCGACGTCGCCCGTGCGGCGACGAACTTCCGCTCCTTCGCCGACACGATCGCGGCGGCCGGTCTCGACTCCTTCCTGACCGAACTGGCGGACGGCCGGAAGGCGCTGAACTACGCGGTGCCCAAGCCGCTGGGCGTGGTCTCGGTGATCGTGCCGTGGAACCTGCCGCTGCTGCTGTTGACCTGGAAAGTCGCGCCCGCGCTCGCGTGCGGCAACGCGGTGGTGGTCAAGCCGTCGGAGGAGACGCCGTCGACTGCCACGCTGCTCGCCGAGGTGATCGCGGAGGCCGGCGCGCCGGCCGGGGTGTATAACGTCGTTCACGGCTTCGGACCGGACTCCGCCGGGGAGTACCTCACGACGCACCGCGGCATCGACGGCGTGACGTTCACCGGAGAATCCCGGACCGGTTCGGCGATCATGCGCGCCGTCGCCCCGTCGGTGCGGCCGGTTTCCTTCGAACTGGGCGGAAAGAACGCGGCGGTGGTGTTCGCGGACTGCGACCTGGAGAAGACCCTCGACGGGCTCGCCCGGTCGGTTTTCCTGAACACCGGGCAGGTCTGCCTGTGCACCGAGCGGGTCTACGTCGAGCGGCCGGTCTTCGACGTGGTCGCGAACGGCCTCGCCGAACGGGCGGCGGCGTTGCGGCTGGGCCGGCCGGGCGATCCTGATACCACGACGGGGCCGTTGATATCCCAAGAGCACCGGAAGAAAGTCCAGTCCTATTTGGACCTCGCGGTGGCCGAAGGGGCGACGGTGCTGACCGGTGGTTCGGTCCCGGACCTCGGGCCGGAGCTCGCGGGCGGTTCGTGGATCGAGCCGACGCTGTGGACCGGGCTGGACAACTCCGCGCGAGTCGTGCGCGAGGAGGTCTTCGGGCCGGTCGCGGCGCTGATCCCGTTCGACACCGAGGACGAAGCCGTCCGGCTGGCGAACGACACCGACTACGGGCTCGCCGCAGCCGTGTGGACGACGAACCTGGAACGCGGCCATCGCGTCGCCCAGCAGATGCGGGTGGGGATGGCATGGGTCAACACCTGGTATCTCCGCGATCTCCGCTCGCCTTTCGGCGGCGTCGGGCTTTCCGGCATCGGCCGCGAGGGCGGCGTGCATTCGATGCACTTCTACACCCAGCCGACGAATGTGTGCGTGCAGCTATGACCACTGTTGAGGACCGCGCGGCGCTGCTTGACCAGGCGATCGCCACCGGACAGGCGATTCCGCAGCTCACCAGCGAGGAGCCGATGAGCCTGGAGACCGCTTACGCCGTGCAGCACGCCGGAATCGCGCTGCGGGAAGGGCGCGGGGAGCGGCTGGCGGGCGTCAAACTGGGCTTCACGAGCAAGGCGAAGGCCGAGCAGATGGGCGTCTCCGACGTCATCATCGGCTCGTTGACCGACCGCATGCGGATCGAGGACGGCGGGACGTTCGACGTCAGTCGTGGCGTGCATCCGCGGATCGAACCCGAGGTTGCCTTCCGGCTCGGCCCGGACGCTGAGCTGATCGCCGTCGCGCCAGCGCTGGAGATCATCGACAGCCGGTACCGGGACTTCCGGTTCAGCCTGGCCGACGTCGTCGCCGACAACACCTCGGCGTCCGCCTTCGTGCTCGGGCCGTGGACGCCGATCGGCCAGGTGGACGCGCTGGCCGTCGACCTGCTCTTCGACGGCGAAATCGTCGCGTCCGGATCGACCGCCGACATCCTCGGCGACCCGCTGCGGGCGCTCCCCGCGGCGCAGCGGATGGCCGCCGCGTACGGGCACCGTCTGGTCGACGGGCAGGTGCTTCTGGCAGGGGCGGCGACCGCGGCCGTTGCCCTGAAAGCGGGAACGCACGTCGAGGCGCGGGTCGCCGGGCTCGGTTCGGTTTCTGTTCGCACTGAGGAGGGATGAGCGTGGCTGAAGCCCATGTCGTCGCCGGGAAGGCGACGCCGCGCGGGCGGTTCCCGCACGTCAAGGTCGTCGGGGACCTCGTGTTCGTCTCCGGCACCAGCAGCCGCCGTCCGGACAACACCTTCGCCGGAGCGGAGGCCGACGAGTTCGGTGTGACCGCTTTGGACATCCGGGCGCAGACGCGCGCCGTGCTCGAGAACATCCGCGACATCCTGGCCGCGGCGGGCGCGGGGCTCGAAGACCTCGCGCAGCTGACGGTGTTCCTGGTCAACATGAACGATTTCGGCGGGTACAACGAGGTCTACGGCGAGTTCTTCGACGAGACCGGCCCGGCGCGCACGACCGTCGCGGTGCACCAGCTGCCGCATCCGCATCTGCTCATCGAGATCCAGGCGATCGCCCGGATCCCCGGCAAGGAGGAACGATGACCGCCATCCCGCCCGTGTTCGATTTCGCCGCGTGGATCGAAGAGCACGAGGACGACCTGAAACCGCCGGTCAACAACAAGCAGATGTGGGCCCCGATGGGCGACTTCATCGTGCAGGTCGTCGGCGGGCCGAACCAGCGCACCGACTACCACCTCGACCCGTACGAGGAATGGTTCTACCAGTACAAGGGCGACATGCACGTCAACCTCATGACCGAGGACGGCCCGCGGCGGGTCGACATCCGCGAGGGCGAGATGTGGATGCTGCCGCGCAACGTGCACCATTCGCCGCAGCGGCCGCAGGAAGGGTCGATCGGGATCGTGATCGAGCGCATCCGGGAGGAAGGGACGCTCGAGAAGTTCGTGTGGTTCTGCCTGGAGTGCGACGCGAAGGTGCACGAGGTGGAACTGCAGGTGCGGGACATCGTCGACGACCTGCCGCCGGTGTTCGAGCAGTTCTACTCGTCCGAGAAAGCCCGCACCTGCGGCAGCTGCGGGACGCTGCACCCGGGGAAGGGCTGAGCGTGCGCGCGATCGACGTCCACAGCCATTTCGTCCCGCATGGCTGGCCCGACCTCGGCGAGGGAATGCCGTGGCTACGCGCGGAAACCGAACGTGAAGCCATGATCATGGTCGGCTCGGAGGAGTTCCGCCGGATCCGGTCCGACTGCTGGGACACCTCCGTCCGCCTGCGGGACATGGACGCCGACGGCATCGAGGCCCAAGTCGTGTCGCCGACGCCGGTGTTCTTCGGCTACGAGACCAGCCCTGGGCAGGGCGAGAAGATCGCCCGGGTCTTCAACGACCTCGCGCTGGAGATCTGCGCGCCCGCGCCGGAGCGGCTGATCCCGTTCTGCCAGGTTCCGTTGCAGGACACCGACGCCGCCTGCCGCGAGCTGGATCGCGCCGTCGCGGCTGGGCATCGGGGGGTGGAGATCGGCAATCACGTCGGCGACCGCGATCTCGACGACGCGGGTGTGGTGACGTTCTTGCAGCACGCGGCGTCTCTTGGGGTGCCTGTTTTCGTGCACCCGTGGGACATGCCGCTGGCGCCTCGGCTCGATCGGTGGATGGCGCGGTGGCTGACCGGGATGCCCGCGGAGACGCATCTGTCGATCATCGCGATGATTCTCGGCGGGGTGTTCGATCGGGTGCCGGAGAGTTTGCGGATCTGTTTCGCGCACGGGGGCGGGTCGTTCGCGTTTTGGCTGGGGCGGCTGGAGAACGCTTGGCATCAGCGGGCGGACATCATTGCCACGTCGGAGCTGCCGCCGTCGGAGTATGTCGGGCGGTTCAGTGTCGATTCGGTGGTGTTCACCGAGGAGGCGTTGCGGAATCTGGTCGATACGCTGGGGGCGGGGCAGGTGATGGTGGGGAGTGATTATCCGTATCCGCTGGGGGAGCGGCCCGCTGGCGGGGTGGTTCGGCGGGCGGAGTTCCTGGACGAGGCGGAGCGGGAGTTGTTGCTGCGGGGGAATGCGGAGCGGTTCCTGGAAGGCGACTCGGCGGCCGCTTCTTCTTCCGGGCAGGGGTGACGGCCGTTGCGGCGGCGTAGGTGATCCTGGCGCTGCTTAGACCGAGGTCGGGGAGTCGGCAGGTGCGGGACGGGGTGCGGTGCCGTTGTGGACCGCGACGAAGACGTGCTGTCTGTGCCAGGCGTAGTACTTGTCTCGCTCAGTGTTCCACCACGCGCTGATGCGGCCCTCGAGTCGGTTGCGGACGAACTCGGCGACGACGGAGGAGTCGGCCACGACGCCGCTGACGAGGATTTCGCCGTTCTCGCCGACCGAAATACAGCCCCGTTCGAAAAGGCTGTCGCAGCCCAGGACACAGGCAAGCATGCCGACGTTGTCGAAGTCCTTCCGTTCTTCCTCCGTGCAGAAGGGGTGTTCCCGCCGCCAGGTTGCCTAACCGGCAGGTCAGGACAACCCGAGGTGGTCCCGCAGAGTAGGCCCGCTGTAGTCCTCCCGGAACACCCCGCGCTCCTGCAGCCTCGGCACCACCTCGTCGGCGAACCGGTCCAGCCCGCCCGGCGTCACGTGCGGCACCAGGATGAACCCGTCCGACGCGTCCGCCTGCACCAGTTCGTTCATCGTCGACGCCACCGTTTCCGCGGACCCGATGAAGTTCTGCCGCCCGGTGACCTCGATGATCAGCTCCCGGCTCGACAGGTTCTTCGCCTCGGCCAGCTGACGCCATTCGTTGGCGGTCGCGATCGGGTCGCGGTGCATGCGGACGCTCGCGCGGCCTTTCGAGATCAGGTCGCCGACGACCGGGTCGGAGGACGGGAGCGGGCCGTTCGGGTCGTGGTCGCTGAGGTCGGTGTTCCAGAGCTGTTCGAGGAACTTGATCGCGGTCTGTTCGCTGACCTGCTGCAACCGCACCTCGTGGGCGAGTTCGTGCGCTTCGGCGTCGGTGTCGCCCAGTACGAAGGTGGCGGCGGGCAGGATGACCAGCTCGTGCGGGGAGCGGCCGTATTTCGCCAGGCGGCCCTTGACATCCGCGTAGAAGGCTTGGCCTGCTTCGAGAGTGCCGTGCCGGGTGAAGATGGCGTCGGCGGTGGCGGCGGCGAATTCGCGGCCCTCTTCGGAGTCGCCCGCTTGGATGGTGACCGGGCGGCCTTGCGGGCTGCGCGGGACCGGGAAGCGGCCGGAGATGTCGAAGTGGGCGTCGTGGTGCGAGAAGGCGCCGCCGTCGGCCAGGAAGCGGCCGGATTCCTTGTCTGCCAGGAGTTCGTCGCCGCGCCAGGAGTCGAAGAGTTCCCACGCTGTCCGCAGGAAGGTTTCGGCGCGCGAGTAGCGCTGGTCTTGCGGCAGGAAGCCGCCGCGGCGGAAGTTCTCGCCGGTGAAGGCGTCCCAGGACGTGACGACGTTCCAGGCGGCGCGGCCGGCCGAAAGGTGGTCAAGGGAGGCGAATTGACGGGCTACCTCGAACGGTTCGTTGAAGGTCGAGTTGATGGTCCCGGCCAGGCCGAGGCGGTCGGTGACGGCGGCCAGCGCGGACAGCACGGCGAAGGTGTCCGGGCGGCCGACAACGTCCAGGTCGTAGATTTCGCCGTTCTGTTCCCGCAACCGCAGGCCTTCGGCGAGGAAGAAGAAGTCGAACTTCGCGCGTTCGGCGGTCTGGGCCAGCTTGACGAACGAGCTGAACTCGATGTGGCTGCCCGCTTCGGGATCGCTCCACACGGTGGTGTTGTTGACCCCGGGGAAGTGCGCGGCGAGGTGGATTTGCTTGGCAGTCATGGGGATCTCCCGGGAATCAGGCGGCGTAGCGGTTGGCCGGGCGGGGCAGGCCCAGCAGCCCGCGCAGGGTCGAGGCCTCGTAGCCGGAGCGGAACGCGCCCCGGTCGCGCAGTTCGGGGACCAGCGCGCGGGTGATGGCGGCGAGGTCGTGCGGCACGGCGCCGGGGCGCAGCCGGAAACCGGTCAGGCCGGCGGCGTGCCAGTCGAGCAGGAGGTCTGCCAGCTGAGCCGGGGTGCCGGTGAAGACGTGCGCGTCGGAGGTGAACTCGGCGCGGTCGTCCAGGCGGGCTTTGCGGTCGGCCGCGGCTTGTTCGGTTTCGTCGAGGAAGACCACGAGGTCGGCGAAAACTTGAACGGGGGCACCGATTTCGTCGATGATCGACCGGGCATGCGAGCGGTCGTTCGGGGTCACGTACACCAGGTCGGCCTGGCGGGCGGCGAGGCGGTAGGCGTCGGGGCCGTGCGCCAAGGCGGCGACGATCGGCTGGCCCTGCGGCGGGCGCGGCGTGATGGACGGGCCCTTGACCGAGAACCAGCGGCCCTCGAAATCGATGTAGTGCAGTTTCTCCCGGTCGATGAACCGGCCGGTGGCGACGTCGCGGATCTCGGCGTCGTCCTCCCAGCTGTCCCACAGCCGGCGCAGCACCTCGACGTAATCGGCGGCTTCGTCGAACAGTTCGGCCGTCTCGGGCGGCGTGCGGCGGCCGAAGTGCCGGAATTCTTCCGGGAGAGCGGAAACCTGCACCCGGACGCCCGCGCGGCCGGTGCTGACGTAGTCGAGCGTCGCGATCGCCTTCGACAGGTGGAATGGCTCCGTGTGGGTGACCACGGCGGTGGGGATCAGGCCGATGCGCGACGTCAGGGGCGCGATCCGCGAGGCGAGCAGCACGGCGTCCAGCCGGGTTTGCGCGCGGTCGGCGCGGGCCGCCGGCTCGGAGGGATCGCGCAAGGAGAGGAAATCTTCGAAGGTGACGAAGTCCAGGTGTGCGGCTTCGGCTTCCTGGACCAGTCCGGTCCAGTATCCGGCGGTGAGCAGGTCGGCCGGGCGGGCGTCCGGTTCGCGCCACGCGGCCGGATGCCAGCCGGCGCCTTCCAGCGCGACGGCGAGCCGTGGTCCGGTAAGCCCTGTCATGCTGCGTCCTTTCCCCGTGGATGCCAGCAGTGTGGCGCGGAAGCCGGGGCCGGGGCGACGGTAACCAGCGTCTGGGACAGTCGGCGGGAGCGGGAATAAACCGGTTGCCCGGCGTCGCACGGACGCGGTTTGCTCGATGTCGATGAAACGGATGCACGCGGACGAAGCGGAAATCGACGACGACCTGGTCCGTCGCCTCGTCGCGGCCCAGTTTCCGCAGTGGGCCGGGCTGGCGGTCTCGCGGGTCGCCTCGTCGGGGACGGAAAACGCGATGTTCCGGCTCGGCGGCGAACTGGTGGCGCGGTTGCCGCGGCTGGAACGAGGGGCCGCCGACATCGGCCACGAGCAACGCTGGCTGCGCTGGCTCGCGCCGCGGCTGCCGGTCGCGGTGCCGGAGGTGCTGGCCGAAGGACGGCCGGGCGAGGGCTTCGCGTGGGACTGGACGGTGCTGCGCTGGCTGCCCGGCGTCAACCCGGACTTCGGCGACGCTCAGGTCGCGCGCGACTTGGGTGCGTTCGTGAAAGCGTTGCGCCGCCTCGATATCTCCGGCGCGCCGGAAATCAGCCGGGGACGGCCGCTTCGCACTCGCGACGCGTCGACGCGGGAGGCGATCGCGCAGCTCGGCGGTGATCCGGCGTATCTCGAAGCCTGGGAGAAGGCGCTCGCGGCACCGGAATGGACCGGGAAGCCGGTGTGGCTGCACGCGGATCTGTCACCGGGGAACGTGCTGGTCGACGACGGCGGGCTGAGCGCGGTGCTGGACTTCGCGGGAGTGGGGATCGGAGATCCGGCGGTCGACGTGATCCCGGCGTGGAACACCTTCGCGGCGGCTGAGCGGGAGGTGTTCCGGGAGGCGGTGGAGGTCGACGACGCGACGTGGGAGCGCGGCCGTGGCTGGGCGTTGTCGATCGCGCTGATCCAGCTGCCGTACTACCGCGAGACGAATCCGGTGCTGGCGGCGAACGCGCGGCGCACGATCGAGGCCGTGCTGGCCGGCGGCTAGTCGAGGTCGATCCGGATCGTCAGCAGGTCGGTGCCGAACGCCTGGACCGCCGTGCTGTTCAAGCGGGGCAACGACTTCAGCCGCGCCCGGGCATCGTCGTCCGGGAGCAGGTGCGCGACCCCGCGCAGCCACCGGCCGTGCAGCCGCAGCCGGACGCGCGGGTCGGCCTGGATGTTGCGCACGTACTGCGATCGCTCGCCGAATTCGGACACCAGCCAGAATTCCCGGCCGGTCCGGCGACCGCCGATCGGGGTCTGCCGGGGGAGACCCGAGTTGCGGCCGGTGGTTTCGAGCAGGGTCTGGCCGGGGAGCCGGGACAGCACGGGGTTGCCGAGCCGCCGCTGGAACGTCGTGACGAGCTGGTGCTGGAGGTCGCCGGGCCGGGCCTGGCCGGCGACCTGCCGCAGCCGGGCGGGGACGACCAGCTCGTGAATCGGCAGGGCCAGGGCCCACAGCTGGCGGGCCGGGAACCGGTCGTAGCCGACTTCGGTGGTCCAGTACACCCGGTGCTCGTCGAGGTGCACGATGTTGCGCGTCGTCATCAGCGGCGACGGTGCTTCGAGCACGGCCCGGTCCGGCTCGGCCGAAGCGATCTCCCAGCCCAGCACGCGGTCCGGGGACAGCCGGGTGGTCAGGCCCAGGCCGAGCCACCCGGTGCGCAGGAAGGCCCGCAGCGGAGCCGGGGCCTCCTCCCAGACCGCCCGGGCCCACGCCACGGCGTCGCGCTGGTCTCCGGCAGGACGGGGAATGTCCACTGTGGACGTGAAATCCGGCACCCCGCCACGGTAGCACCCGCGGCGGTCAGGACGCCGGTTTCCATCCCAGCTCCGGGCCCAGCCGGGTCGCGAGGTCGGTGAGGATCTGCACGTAATCCTCGTGCTCGAAGGTGAACGGCAAGGCGAAGGCTACCTCGTCGATCTCGCGGAACGCGGCGTGCCGGTACAGCTGCTCGGCGATTTCGGCGGAAGTGCCGACGTAATCGCGCGAGAACAGCAAACCGCCCGAGCCTTGCGGCTTTTTCGTGCGGGGCAGGCGTTTCGCTGCGTAATCCTCATACTTCGCGCGCTGTTCAGCGGTGGCATTGTCGGTCGGAATCACCACCAGGCCTTGCGAAACCCGGGCCTGCGCGCCGTCCGGGTGATGCTCCCGGAACGCTCGCACGTGCGAAAGCTGGATCTTCTCGAAGTCCGTCGAGCCCTCCTCGGCCCGGACGACGCTGCTGGTCAGATAGTTCATCCCGGCTTGCCCGGCCCAGGTCGCCGACCGGGTGCTCGCGCCGCCGTACCACAGGCGGCTGGCAAGGCCGGGCGAATGCGGCTGGACGCGGTCGGAGAACGTCTCGATGCCTTCGACCCCGCTGAACGTGGACGCTCGTTCGCCGCGGACCAGTGACAACAGCCGCGACACCCGGTCGTAGCCGAAGTCTTCGCGGTCGCCGGTGTCCGGGTACAGCGCACCGCGCACGTCCTCGTAGTGCATCGGCGGGCTGACGCTGACGCCCGGGTTGAGCCGTCCGCCGGACAGCACGTCCACGGTCGCCAGGTCCTCGGCCAGGCGCAGCGGGTTCTCCCAGCCGAGCGGGATCACCGCGGTGCCCAGTTCGATCCGGCTGGTGCGCTGGGTGGCCGCGGCGAGCACCGCGACCGGCGAGGAAATGCCGTACTGCAGATGCCGGTGGCGCACCCAGGCGCTGTCGAACCCGAGCTGCTCGCCGAGTTCGAGCACCCGCAGCGTGGACTCGTGCCCCGGCCGCGGGTCGTCGCCGTCGAACAGGCCGATCGTCAGGAAACCCAGTTTGCGCAGGGGGTTTGTTTCGCTCGGCACGGAAGTTCCTTCCTCGGGTGAACTGGGCCGGAATAACCCCGGGCAGGCCCAGGTTGTTCCGGCTCGCTGACACAGAACACTGGGGAGTACGCACGATGCGCGCTTTGTCCATTACCTGCTACGGCGGTCCCGAAGTCCTCGAAGAGATCGAGGTGCCCGAACCCGTTCCGGGGCCGGGCGAAGTGACCATCACGGTCTCGCACGCCTCCGTCGGGCTGATCGATGCGCTGATCCGCCGCGGCACGCTCGCGGAGTACGACTACGCACCGAAGCCGCCGCTCGTGCCCGGCTTGGAGGTCGCGGGGACGATCCGCGCGGCCGGGCCGGACAGCGGCTTCTCGGTCGGGGACGAGGTCGTCACGCTCACGTTGCCCGGAATGGGCGGTTATGCCGACGTCAAGCTCGCGCCTGCCGGTCTCGTCGTGCCGCTGTCCGGCACCGGAGTGGAGCGCGCGCAGGCCGTGGCCGGACTGGCGAACACCGTGACGGCCTACCTCTCGCTCACCGAGGCAGTGCGGCTGCCGCAGGACGCGCGCGTGCTCGTGCACGGTGCGCTCGGCGGTCTCGCCTCGGTGTATCCCGAAGTGGCGCGGCTTCTCGGTGCGCGCGAGGTCGTCGGCACGGTCCGGCGTCCCGAGCAGGTCGAGGCGGCGAAGGAACTCGGCTTCGATCGGGTCGTGCTGTCCGGGGAACTCGGCGAGCTGCGCGACAAGCCGTTCGAGGTCGTCGTCGACCCGGTGGGCGGGGACCTGCGGATCCAATCGCTGGACCTGCTCGCGCCGATGGGCCGGATGCTCGTCGTCGGCAGTGCGGGCAGCGAGACCGCGCCGCTGGTGGACTCGAACGCGGTCTGGGGCAAGAACATCGGGGTGGTCGGGTTCAACGTGGGCGGTTTCCTGGCCGTGGACCCCGCGCCCGCTCGTCCCGCGGCGGAGGCCGTGCTGCCGCTGTACACCAACGGCCGGATCCGGCTGCCGGTGACCGTCCTGCCGATGGCCCAGGCGCGCGAGGCGCACCGCCGGATGGACGCGGGCGAGGCGGTCGGACGGCTGGTGCTCGCCAACTCCTGACCTCACGCGCGCACCTGCTCGCCGCCCGGGATCGCGGCGAGCAGGTCGCGGGTGTACTGCTCGCGCGGCCGCAGCAGGACGTCGTCGGCCGGGCCGAATTCGACCAGTCTGCCCTGCCGCATCACCCCGACCTGGTCGGCGATTTCCCGCACCACGGCCAGGTCGTGCGTGATGAACAGGTACGTCAGGCCGAGTCCGTCCTGCAGTTCCACGAGCAGGTTCAGGATCTGCGCCTGCACCGAAACGTCCAAAGCGGACACTGGCTCGTCCAGCACGACGAGATCCGGGCGCAGCGCCAGCGCACGGGCGATCGCCGCGCGCTGGCGCTGCCCGCCGGACAGTTCGGCGGGCTTCCGGCGCAGCACCGACGACGGCAGCGCGACCTGGTCCGCCAGCTCGGCGACGCGTCCGGCCCGGCCGCCGACGCGGAACGCGCGCAGCGGTTCGCCGATCACCTCGGCGATGGAGAACCGCGGGTTCAGCGAAGCGTACGGGTTCTGGTAGACGAGCTGGGACCGACGCCGCAGCCGGCGCAATTCGGCGGCTGGGAGCCGGGTGAGGTCCTGGCCGTCGAAGCTGACCGTGCCCGCGGTCGGGGTCTCCAGCCCGACCGCCATCCGTGCGGTGGTCGTCTTGCCGGAGCCGGATTCGCCGACCAGCGCCAGGGTTCGGCCGCGCGTGAGCTGGAACGACACGTCGTCCACGGCACGGACGGAACCGGCCCGGGACGAGGCGAAGGTCTTCGAGACGGAGTCCACGGACAGCAGGACTTCCGGGCCTTCGGCGCGGCGGGGACGGAGCGGTTCGCGGCTGAGGCTCGGCGCGGCAGCGAGCAGCCGTTGCGTGTACGCCTGCGTCGGAGCGGCGAGGAGTTCGCGGGCCGGTCCTTCTTCGACCAGCCGTCCTTCGGACAGCACGGCGATCCGCCCGGCCCGGTCGGCAGCCACGCCGAGGTCGTGCGTGATCAGCAGGATCGCGGTGCCGTCGTCGGCGGCCAGTCCCGCCAGATGGTCGAGGATTTCCTTCTGCACGGTCACGTCGAGCGCGCTGGTCGGTTCGTCGGCGATGATCAGCCGCGGTTTGCCCGCGAGCGCGATGGCGATCAGCACCCGTTGCCGGAGGCCGCCGGACAGCTCGTGCGGGTACTGCCGCGCGCGCAGCTCCGGCCGGTCGACGCCAGCCCGGCGCAGCAGTTCCACCGCGCGGGCGGCGGCATCGCCGCGGGCGGCCAGGCGGTGGATCAGCAGGACCTCGGCGACCTGCTCGCCGATCCGCCGCACCGGGTTGAGCGACACCGTCGGATCCTGCGGCACGAGCGCGATGCCGGTGCCGCGCACCTGCCGCCAGTCCTTTTCGGACAGTGTGGTCAGGTCGCGTCCGCCGAAGGTGATCCGTCCGCGCCGCACCAGCCCGCCGCGCGGCAGCAGCCCGATCGCGGCGTGTGCGGTGGTGCTTTTGCCGGAACCGGATTCGCCGACCACCGCGACGATCTCGCCCGCCCCGACTCGCAGGCTCACGTCCCGCACGGCAGGCACCACGCCGCCCGAGGTGCGGTACGAGACCGCCAGCTCGCTGATCTCCAGCACTTGTCAGCTCCGTTCGCTGTCGAGAGCCCGGGACACGCGGTTCGCGGCCAGCACGACGGCCGCGACGGTCAAGCCCGGGAACGTGGTCATCCACCAAGCGGTGGCCAGGAAATTGCGTCCGCCCGCCACGAGCGCGCCCCATTCCGGCGTCGGCGGGCTCGCACCGAAGCCGAGGAAGCTGAGCGCGGACACTTCAAGCACCGCGGTCCCGACCGTCACCGTGGCCAGCACCAGGACCGGCCCGAGCGCGTTGGGCAGCACGTGCCGCCCGAGCACCGCGCCCCAGCGCACCCCGGACGCCCGGGCGGCCTCGACGAACACGCCCGAACGCACCCGCAGCACCTCGGCGCGCATCAGCCGGGCGAACGCGGCGAGGTTCGCGACGCCGACCGCGATCGCGACGTTCGTGGTGCCGAACCCGAGCGCGGTCACCAGCGCCAGCGACAACAGGATCGCCGGAACCGCCTGGAGGACGTCGACGATCCGCATCACGACCGCGTCGAGCCAGCCGCCGCGGAATCCGGCGAGCAGCCCCAGCGCGGAACCGGCGGCGAACGCGACGAGGACGGCGAGCACGGTCGCCCGCAAGGACAGCCCGGCCCCGTGCACGACGCGGGCGAAAACGTCCCGGCCGGTTTCGTCGGTCCCGAACAGATGCCCGAGCGACGGCCCCTGGAGCCGTTCGGACGGGACGCCGGTGATCGGGTCCTGACTGGTGAACAGCGCGGGTCCGAAGGCCGCTATCAGCACCGCGGCGAGCACGAGCCCGGACAGCGCCAGGCCGGGCCGCCGGACGAGAAACCGTTGCGGCAAAACAGCTTCAGACATGCGCGGGCACCTCCTTGCGGACGGACACCCGCGGGTCGAGCAGCGGGTAGACGAGGTCGACGGCCAGATTGAGCACGACGAAGAAGAACGCGGCGAGCACGATCACCGCCTGCACCACCGGCACGTCCTGCGCAGTCACCGCCGAGGCGGTCACCCGGCCGAGCCCGTCTCGCGAGAACACGGTTTCGGTCACCACCGAACCGGCCAGCAGGTTGCCCGCGACCACGCCCACCAGCGTGAGCGCGGGCAGCCCGGCGTTGCGCAGCGCGTGTCCGAAGTGGACTCGACGACGGCTAGCGCCCTTCGCCCGCACGACCTCGATGTACGGCTCGGCGAGCTGTGTCTGCAGGCTCTTCGCCAGAACCTGCGCGATGATCGCGCCGGTCGGCAGGGCGAGCGTGATCGCCGGGAGGATCAGCGACGCGAAGCCGGTCGACCCGAGTGCCGGGAACAACCTCAACTGGAACGAGAACAACTGGATCAGCAGCAGCCCGACCCAGAACGTCGGCAGCGAAGTTCCCAGCGGCGGCAGCGAAAGCAGCAGCTGGCTCACCCAGCGGGTGCGGGTGAAGGTGCCCAGCACCGCGATCCCGCCGCCGAACACGATCGCGAGCACCAGCGCCAGCCCGGAGACCGCGAGCGTCGGCGGCAATGCGCTGAGGACCTGGTGCGTCGCGTCGTCGCCGGTGGCCACCGAGGTGCCGAAGTCGCCGTGCAGCGCGGCGAGGAGATGCTTGCCGTACTGCACGAGAACCGGATCGTCGAGCCCGTACTCGGCGCGCAGGGCGGCGATCTGCTCCGGCGACGCGCTGGGCCCGCCCTCGGCGGAGCCGAGCTTGGTCAGCACCGCGTCGCCGGGCAGCAAGTACAGGATGACGAACGACAGCGTGAACGCCGCCCACAGCACCACTACGGCCTGGAGGATGCGGCGAAGCAGCGGGAAGCCGTTCACGAGGCCGAAACCCAGGCGTCGAACAGCTGCAGCCGCGAGGAAGCCTCGAAGCCGACGTCGTGCGCGTTCGGGCCCACGCCGAGCACCTGAGTCAGCTCGAACACCGGGATCGAGTAGGCCTGCTCCACAATGGTCCGCTGCGCCTTTTCCGCTGCGGGCTTGCGTTTCGCGGGGTCGACGGTGGCGGACTGTTCGGCCAGCGACGCGTCGAGCGGATTGTCCGCGGACAGCTTGCTCCGGTTGTTCGCCTTCGTGGAGAACTGCTGGCGCAGGATGTCCGGGTCGGCGCGGGTGACGTTGTACCAGAGGAAATCGTAGTCGCCGGCCTGCTGCAGGCGGGTGACCTCGGCGTTGGTGTGCAGCTGGATCTTCAGGTCGAAGCCGATCTTGCGCAGCTGCTGCTGGATCAGCTCCAGCACGCTCTGGTTCTGGTTGAACACCGGGGAGAACAGCACGGACGCGGTCAGCCGCTGGCCGTTCTTCGTCCGGATGCCGTCCGGGCCGGGAAGCCAGCCGTCGGACTGCAGCAGGGCTTGCGCGCCCGCCGGGTCGTAGGCGAGTTCCTTGGACAGATCGGTGTACAGCGGCGTCGCCGAGCCCAGAATGCTCGTGGCGGGCTTGTAGTTCGGGGTGAGCACCGTACTGGTGACTTCCGGCCGGTTCACGCCCTTCGACACCGCCTGGCGCACCTTCTGGTCGGCCAGGACGCCGCGGGTGACGTTCGCGTGCAGGTTGAACACGATGCCCGGGTTCGGCCGCACCGGTTCGGCGAACCCATTGCCGGAGAACTGCGGTTCGTCCACCGGCTGCACGTCGGTGATCGCGTCGAGCTGCCCGGAGGTCAGGCTGCCCGACCGCACGCCGGGCTCCGGCACCACGCGGAAGTCGATCTTGTCGGCGTACGCCTCGCCCTGGTGCCGCCACAACGGCGAACCCCAGCGGTAGCCGGTGCGCTTGTTGAGCAGGATGTTCTGGTTCGGCTTCAAGCTGGTGAACACGAACGGGCCCGAGCCGATCAGGCCGGTGCCCTGGCAGCGTTGCTCGGCGGTGTGCCGGAACGCGGCCGGCGCGAGCACGCCCAGCGACATCGTGGAGCTGGCCTGGAGGAACTGCGCGCTGGGCTGGGTGAAATCGAGCCGGACCGTCGCGGGGTCGACGACCGTCGCACCGCGGTAGGCGGCCAGGTAGCTGGACCCGAGCAGCGCCTTCGCGCCGAGCGCCTTGAGGCCGTCGAAGCTGGTCTTCACCGCGGCGGCGTCCACTGGGGACCCGTCGGAGAACGTCGCGCCGGCGCGGAGGTGGAAGGTGAAGCTCGTCGAATCGGGGCTGACCGTCCAGCGGTCGGCGAGCCACGGCGTGATCGCGCCGGTCTTCGGGTCCTGGTCGGTCAGCGAATCGACCAGCTGGCGCCCGACGTTCACCGAGGCGTTGGTGCTGACCTGCTGCGGGTCGATGCAGTCCGGATTGGACGAGATGCCCAGCCGCAGCGTCCCGCCCGGACGCGGGGGACCGGCGTCCTGCGGGCTGGCCCCGCCCGCCGTGCCGCAGGCGGCGAGCAGCAGCGGAAGGGCCAGCACGAGGGCGGAACGGGACCGCGCGCGGGCAGGGCGGCCGGGTCGGGGCGGGGTGTGGCGGGGCACGGAGTTCCTCCAGCGGGGACGGATCGGATGCGGTCAGCTCAACCGTTCGCGGCGGTTCGCTGAAGCCCGTCCCAGCAGGTGAACCGGTGTCCCGCGATCCGGCCGGGCGCGTGGATTCCGGTTGACGGACAAGGGAAAGCGTGGCTCGCGCCCGCGTGATAACCGGCGGCGTTTTGTTCGGCGAGCAGGTCCGGAGAGCGAGAGCGAGCGGCGGTGTGCTGGGGAAAACCGGTTGCGCGGTCCGAGACACTGGCGGACATGGCGGGGCGGGGTGGGAGCGGGTCGGCTTGGGTCCGGCTGCAAGCGGTGGCAGTGTCCGGTTCGACCTGTGAAGGGCTTTTGCTCGCGGCGCTGCCTTTGCTGGCCGTCTCGATCACCACCGACCCGCGTGCGGTGTCGCTCGTGAACGTGGCCGGGCAGGCGCCGTGGCTGCTGCTTTCGCTGTTCGCCGGAGTGGTGATCGACCGGGTCCGGCGCACGACGGTGCTCGCCTCGGCGTACGCGGTGCAGATCGTCGCCGCGCTTTCCTTGGCGCTGCTGGGTTCCACCGGTTCGCTGAGCCTGCCCGCGCTACTTGTGGTGGCCTTCGTGCTCACGACGGCGCAGGTCTTCGGCGACGGCGCGGCGGGTTCGCTGGTCCCCGAAGTCGTCGCACCGGATCAGCTGAACATGGCGAATTCCCGTCTGCAGGTGATCGACCGCGGCATGGTCCAGTTCGTGGTGCCCCCGGCGACCGGGCTGCTGATCGGGATCAGCGCGGGACTGCCCGCGTGGCTGGCGGCCGTCGCCGCGCTCGTCGCGTTGCTGCTAGCGCGCGGGATTCCGTCGGCCAAGCCGGTGCGCACGCCCGCACATCCGCTGAAGGACGTGACAGCCGGGCTGCGCTATCTGGTCGGCACGCCGCTGCTGCGGTCGATCACCGTCACGGTCGCGCTGGGATCGTTCGCGGCGGCCGCGGGCAACTCGATGCTCGTCCTCTACGCCACGAAGGAACTGCGTCTTTCGCCGTTCGGGTACGGCGTGCTGCTGGCCTGCTTGGCGGTCGGCTGGGTAGCGTCGTCGTTCTTCGTGGACCGGTTCGTGCGGCGGTTCGGCTACTCGACGTCGATGCGGATCGCGCAGGCGTGCGCGGTGCTGAGCCAGCTGCTGATCGCGATCGTGCCGCCGTGGCCGGCGCTGGTCGGCGCGGTGCTGATCTTCCTGACCGGGACGACGCTGATCTGGAACGTCTGCTCGCAGTCCAGCAGGCAGCGGTTCACGCCGTCCGAGCTGCTGGGGCGGGTGCTGACCAGCCATCGGGCGCTGGCCTGGGGGCTGACGCCGCTGGGCGCGCTCGCCGGCGGGTTCGTCGCGGTGCACTGGAGCTTGCGCGGCGTATGGGTGATGGCCGCGGCGGTCCAGCTGCTCGGAACCTCGCTGGTGTGGCGGCAGTTGTCCCCGGCGGCCTTCCGGGACGCGGAAGCCGCGATGGCGCGCTGACGCGTCAGGCGCGCTTCGGCAGCTTCCAGCCGGGACGGGGGAAGTGGCAGGTGTAGCCGTTGGGGTAGTGCTGCAGGTAGTCCTGGTGCTCCGGCTCCGCCTCCCAGAAGTCTCCGGCGGGGGTGACTTCGGTGACGACCTTGCCGGGCCAAAGTCCGGAGGCGTCCACATCGGCGATGGTGTCTTCGGCGATCCGCTTCTGCTCGTCGGTGGTGTAGAAGATGGCGGAGCGGTAGCTGGTGCCGATGTCGTTGCCTTGGCGGTTCTTCGTGCTCGGGTCGTGGACCTGGAAGAAGAACTCGAGCAGTGCGCGGAAGTCGGTCTTTTCGGGGTCGTAAGTGACTTCGATGGTTTCGGCGTGGGAGCCGTGGTTGCGGTAGGTGGCGTTGGGGGTGTCGCCGCCGCTGTAGCCGACGCGGGTGGCGGTGACGCCGGGCTGGTGGCGGAACAGCTCCTCCATGCCCCAGAAACACCCGCCGGCCAGAATCGCCTTCTCCGTGGCCATTTCGCCTCCTCCGTGCTCGAACCGCTTCGACTGCCATGCTAGTCGCCGGGCAGCAGCCCGAGGACCAGGGCGAGCGGCGGCCACGCGTCCCGCCCGCGCCGCGTGCACGCAAAGGCCCGCAGCCGGACGTCGGGGCCGGTGAGCGGCAGGACGGCGACGTCGGGCCGGGTCGGCCAGGATTCGGGCAGCAGGCCGACCCCGCCGCCCGCGGCGATCAGGTCCTGCACGAGGTCCAGGTTGTCCGCGCGGTGGGCGAACCGCGGCGAGAACCCGGCCATCGACGCCAGCGTCCCGACGACCGTCTCGTCCGCGCCGTTGCGAGAGTTGCCGATCCAGTCGCGATCGCGGAACGCGGCGAACACGTCCAGGGTTCCGTTGCCCCGCAGGCGGTTCGCGTCTGCCCGCGGCACCGCGAGGCCCCACGGCTCCGCCCACAGCGGACGGACGGCGAGCGACGGATCGGCGGTCGCGGGCGCGAGGTTGTAGTCGTAGGTGAGCGCGAGGTCGATGTCGTCGGTCCTGAGCTGGGCCAGGGCTTCGGCGGGTTCGTGCTCGCTGATCACCACGCGGACCTGCGGGTGCCGCTGCGCGAGGAGACCCGCGATCGGGAGCACAGCGTGCCGGACCCCGGTCCCGAACCCGGCGACGCGCACGGTTCCGGCGGGTTCGGCTTCGGGGTCGAGATCGACGCGGGCGGCCTCGACGGCGGCCAGGATCGTCACGGCGTGCTCGGCGAGCCGCCGCCCGGCGGGAGTCAGCCGGACGCGGCGGCCGTCTGGTTCGAGCAGAGCGACGCCGGTTTCCTTGGCCAGCACCGAGATCTGCTGCGAGACGGTCGACGTTGTGGTTTCGAGCACGTCCGCCACCGCGCGCATCGAACCGAGCCGCGACAGTTCGAGAAGGAACTGCAGCCTGCGAGTCTCCATCCACTGATTGTCCAGGATATCCGGACGGTACGTCCAGGATTGGCACGTGGACACGAACGGTCCGGATGCGTTCTCCTGGTCAGCGTGCTTCCCTCCACTCCCCGGACCGGTGTCGCCCTCGCCGTCGGCGCCATGCTGTCCGTCCAGTTCGGAATGGCGGTTTCGGTCAGTCTCGCGAATCAGATCGGGCCGACCGGCGTCGCGTGGCTGCGGCTCGCGTGGGCCGGCGTGCTGCTCTTGGTGCTCGTGCGGCCGCGCCCGTCGGCTTTCCGCCGCCCGGCGTTGCTGACCTGCGTGGTGCTCGGTTTCGCGACAGCCGGGATGACGATCCTGTTCATGGTCGCCGCGACCCGGTTGCCGCTGGGCACGGCGAGCGCGCTGGAATTCCTCGGCCCGCTGACCGTCGCGATCGTGCGCGGCCGCAGCGGAACCCGGGTGTGGCCGGTGCTGGCCGCGGCCGGAGTGGTGCTGCTGACGCAACCGTGGCAGGGCGGGACCGACCTGATCGGCCTCGGCTGCGCGCTCGCGGCGGCGGTCTGCTGGGGCGCCTACATCGTGCTGACGCAACGAGTCGGGGACGAGGTGTCCGGCCTGCGCGGGCTGGCGGT
This sequence comes from Amycolatopsis sp. NPDC054798, assembly GCF_053611505.1. Classification (NCBI taxonomy): domain Bacteria; kingdom Bacillati; phylum Actinomycetota; class Actinomycetes; order Pseudonocardiales; family Pseudonocardiaceae; genus Amycolatopsis; species Amycolatopsis sp. NPDC054798. Next base: position 139,819 of record NZ_JBSHAM010000006.1, read on the forward strand.
GTCGATGCCGGTGGCCGGTCTGGTCGCGACCGTCGTGCACGCCCCGGCGGTCGTCAGCCAGGTGACGTGGCCGCTGGTGCTCGCCGGGCTCGGGCTCGCGGTGCTCGTGCCGGTCGTGCCGTTCAGCATGGAGATGATGGCGCTGCGCCGGTTGACGGCGTCCGCGTTCGGCACGCTGATGAGCCTGGAACCGGCGATCGCGCTGGTGCTCGGGCTGATCGTGCTGCACCAGGTGCCGAATCCCGCCGCGGTGGCCGGGATCGCGTTCGTGGTGGCCGCGGGCATCGGCGCGGAGCGCACCGGGGCGCGGGAGCCGGTGAAGACCGCCGTCTAGCCGGCGCGATCTACGCTGGCGGCATGCAGGTAGAGATCTGGAGCGATGTCGTGTGCCCGTGGTGCTACCTCGGCAAGGCGCGGTTCGAGAAGGCGCTGGCCGGGTTCGCGCACCGGGACGAGGTGACCGTGACGTACCGGTCGTTCGAACTGGACCCCGGGCGCACCGGGACCGAGCCGCTGCTGGACATGCTCACCGCGAAATACGGGCCGCAGGCCGGGGAGATGGAGCAGCGGGTCGCCGGGCTCGCGGAGGCGGAGGGCCTCGGCTACCGGACGGACCGGGAAATCGGCAACACCTTCGACGCGCACCGCCTGCTGCACCTGGCTCGCGAAAAGGGGCTGGAGAACGAGATGGTTTCGGCGCTGTTCCGCGCGAATTTCGCCGAGGCCCGCGCGGTGTTCACCAGCGAGGTGCTGGCGGACGTCGCCGAGGAGGCCGGATTGCCGCGCGCCGACGCCGAAGCGGTGCTGGCGGATTCTTCGCGGTACGCGGACGCGGTCCGGGCTGAGGAGCGGGAAGCCGCGGAGCTGGGTGCGGGCGGGGTGCCGTTTTTCGTGCTGGGGCGGCGGTTCGGGGTGTCTGGTGGGCAGTCTGTCGAGGTTTTCGCGCAGGCGCTGGAGAAGGCTTGGGAGGCTTCTGCCGGGTGATCGCCGGGGTGGGCTGCTGGGGTGCGCTCGGCGGTTGCTGCGGCCGTGTTTTCGCTTGCTGCCGGGGAAGTTCCCGGACTCGCTGGCGTGAGGCGGTCCGGGTTCACCGGCAGGGGGACAGTCCGCCTGCGACGACAGTCAGTCGGACCAGGTGCTGAGGCGGTTGAGCAGCTTTTCCAGCACCTGCGGGTCCGCGGTGACCGGTTCGCCGGAGACGGGCTCGTCCACCAGCGTGCGCCGGTCGCCTCGGCGCGGCAGCCGGACCTGTCCCGCGGAAATCCCGCCGGGCAGCGGGAGTTCGCACCACGTGGTGCGGCCGCCGCGGTCGCCGGGGCGCACGCCGATCCGCTCGTCTCGCGGCGGCGCCGGGGCGACGAGGTCGTCGTCCACCTCGACCACGAGACGGTCGCCGCGCAGCTGGAGCCGGACGGTCACGAACGCGGGCGCGGACGGGCTGCTCTGGTCGACGACGTCGCCGACGAGCCGGACCGCGGCGTTGGTGACCTGGTCCAGCATCGGCATCAGGGACCAGTCGGTCAGGATCAGCCGGACGAACAGCTCGGTGCACGGGACCGCGCTCGGCTGCGCCACCAGCCGGAGGTCGTCCACCTGGGTAGTGCGCGTGCTCAAGCGTCACCCTCCTCCTCGGCGAGCGGTCCGATCGGCCGGGACCGTGCGGGCATCATGCCACCGCCGCCGGGCCGGGTTTCGGCGGGAGGGCGGTGTACGGGAGAAGCGCAGGTCACAGGTCCGGGCGGGTTTTCGGGCGGAGCGGGGGCTCTTCGCCGGGACGGGTCCACAGTGGAACTCCTATGCTGGCCGGGTGTCGGCAGAATCGGCCCGGTGGGCCATCCAGGACTTGATCATGACCTACGCGGCACGCATCGACGCGGGCGATCTGGCCGGGGTGGGCGAGTTGTTCCGCGAGGGAACCCTGCACAGCGGCGGCGGCCGGACCGGGCGGGAGGCCGTGGAGAACTGGTTCCGCGACATCCTGGTCATCCATCCGGACGGGACGCCGAGGACCCGGCACGTGACCACCAACGTCCGGATCACGGCCGGGGAGGACACGGCCTCGGCGCACAGTTACTTCACCGTTTTCCAAGCCACGGCGGACCTTCCGCTGCAGCCCGTCGCGGCCGGGCACTACGACGACCGGTTCGTCCGGCGCGAGGACGAATGGATGTTCGCGGAGCGGACGCCGGTGCTGCAGCTGACCGGGGATCTGTCGCAGCATCTCCGGCTGGACGTCGTGCGGGCGGCCGGTTCCGGCGGGTGAGCGCGGTTGCCGGGTGACGGCGTGCGGCTTTCGGCGGCGGTGCGGGCTCTTGCCGGGGAAAGCAGCGGGGGGTCGGTTCGCCGGTCGGCCGCGGCGGTTCTGGCGAGCCTTGCCTCTCGCCTCGATCCGGCTCCAATGCCGCATCGGGTGCGTTGAGCGCACCCTATGGGTTTTCCGTCAGTGTCGGCAGGTGCGCTTTGCCTGGCGCTGCGCGAGCGAACTCAGCGGGAGCGAAAAGCCATTCGAACCGGCTCAGCCCGGCCGACGCTCCGTATCGCCGATACGGAACCGAACACCACGGCTGCCGAGAAAACCCCCGCGGCGCGGGCCGCGGGGGCGCGGCGGTTCAGTCCCGCTTGCTGAGTTTCCGCCGCAGCCCGCGCCCGGCGGCGAGGGTCGGGAACGCCAGCAGCGCGCCCGCCCCGAGCGGGATTCCCTGCTGCCACGCGGGCGCTCCGAGCGCGGCGGGCGCGGCCTGCGGGTCGTGGTCGCTGACGCCGCCCCAGCGCGACGGCGGCAGGACGATCACCCTGGCCTTGCCGATGACGTCGTCCACCGGGACGGTGCCGTTCACCCCGCCGCCGCCCTGGCAGCGGGAGTCGCACGAGTTCTCGCGGTTGTCGCCCATCACCCAGAGGCTGCCCTTCGGGACGGTGACCGGGGCGAACGTCTGCCGCACCGACGGCGGCTGGTCCAGCCAGTGGATGTACGGCTCGTCGAGAGGTTTGCCGTCGACCAGGACGCGGCCTTGCGGATCGCAGCACTGGACGGTCTGCCCGCCGACGGCGATCACGCGTTTCACGAAGTCGCGTTCGTCCGGCGGCGCGAACCCGACGAGGGAACCGAGGCCGCGCAACGCCTTCGTGAACACGTTGCCGGACTCCTGCGGCGCGATCTCGTTCGCCGTCCACGGCTGCGGGCCGCGGAAGACGATGACGTCGCCGGGGGAGGGCTCGGTGAAATCGTAGGTGACGCGGTCGACGACGACCCGGTCGCCGAAGCAGCCGTCGCATCCGTGCAGCGTCGTCTCCATCGACGCCGACGGGATCAGGAACACCTTCGCGACGAACTGCTGGATCAGGATCGTCAGCACCAGCGCGATCCCGATCAGGATTGGCAGCTCCTGCCAGAACGGGCGCTTCCGCCGTCCTTTCCTGGCGGGTTCCTCCGCCTCGGGACGGTCGGATCCGGACTCGCCGGGGGCGGGGGCAGGGGGGATCGGGTCGGCCACGTCGCCAGGCTACCCAGATCCTCCCGCCGGACGGCGGACCGCGGGCGGCCACGATCGGGGGGTCGTGCCGGTGACCGGGACGGCAACCGGAGATTTCGCCCTCGGGGAAGGAAAACGGGCCGGAATCGGGGGTGAGGTCCGGAATTCGGGCGGGGGCGGGGAGCGGGGCGCGGGATCCGGCGGCGGCCGCGGGTGTGTGGCGGCGGTGAAGCGAGATCTCCGACGCGCCACGGAGTCTGGCGCGGCAGGCAGGACGCGCGCGGGAACGGCGAACCTCACCGGGAAACCGAAGCCCCGCGCCGATCGACCGCGTTCAGATGCTGGATGAACTCCGTGACCCGATGCCTCCACGTATACCGGCTGCACACGAGTTCGTAGGCGTTGTCCCGGATCGCGTCCGCCAGCGCCGGACTGCTTTCGAGGTGCCGCAGCTCGTCCGCCAGCGCTTCGGGAGAACGCGGCGCGACAAGCAGCCCGTTGACGCCGTCCTCCACCAGCGAAGCGAGCGGGCCGATCGCGGTGGCGATGACCGGCACCCGGCTCGCCCACGCTTCGAGCAGCGCCGTCGGGAAGGCGTCGTTCGGGCTGGTCGGGCAGAGCACGAGCGATCTGGCGCTGCGGAGAGCCCGGAATTTCGCGTCGCCGGCGAGGTTTCCGGCGAAGGTGACGCTGCCGGCGATCCCGAGTTTCCTGGCGAGGGCTTCGTAGCCGGGGCGGGCGGCGCCGTCGCCGATGACCAGCAGGCGGGCGCCGGGTGCGGAGCGGGCGAGGTGGAGGCGAAGCGCGTGCAGGAGCTGATCGAGGCCTTTCCAGGCGTGGGTCGGGTCCAGGCTGGCCAGGAAAGCGGCGGCGTACGGACGGATCCCGGCGACCGGCGAGGTCAAGACGTCGGGGGAGACGGCGTTCTCCAGGACACCGACTTTGTCGCCGAACCGGGGACGGAAGCGGTTCGCGACGTAGCCGGAAACGCCGAGGATGAGATTCGCCCGGCGCAGCATGAAGCTCTCGGCGCAGGAGTAGGCGCGCGCGACGGCGTTGAAGAGCGGGTGACCGTCCTTGGCCAGCGCGGCGGCGTGGTAGGTCACGACGACGGGGGTGCTTCCGGCGACCAGGGCCGCAGCGTCGGCCAAACCGGGCACGGGGGTGTGCACGTTGAGGTAGTCGGGCTCTTCGGCGCGCAGGATCCGCCGGATCTGGACCGGCCAGAGCGGGGCGAGCGGGGTGTTGGACAGTGTGAAAAGCGCGGGGAGCCGGTGGACCGGGAAGAGGTCGCCGGAGCGGGCGTGCGGGCTGGCGGTGATGACGACGGGACGCCAGCCGGGGACTTCCCGCAGCGCGACGGCCAGGCTGTGCACGTAGGTTTGCACGCCGCCGACGTCCGGCGGGAAGTACGGCGTCACGAAGACGACGGTGCGTTCGCGGCTCACGGAGCCTCCTGTCCTCATTGGTCCGGTTGGCTGGGCACGCGCGGATGTGATGGTGTGTGTCCGGGCATGGGGGAATCCGAGGGAGGCGCAGGATGTCCGGGATCCGGATGCCGTGGGCGGCGGTGCGGTGCCGTGCGTGCGGTCACGCGCGCAGCGAGCATCAGCATTTGCGCGGCGGCACCGACTGCGGACGATGCGGCTGCCGTCGGTTCAGGTGGCTGCGGCGGGGCTGACGCCGGTCCGGGCGGCGTCGAACAGAGGGTTCAGGTCGCGGGCCCGGCGCGCGTAAGGGGGAAGAACTTCGCGCAGATGCCGCCGGTAGTCCTCGCGGTGGCCGATGAGGCTGTCGAGGAGCGTGGGCAGCGTGGTGTCCCGGACTTCTCCGATGCCGATGACCCACTGTTCGAGGCCGAGGTCTCGCATGATCCCGGCGGTCTTGTGCTCGTACCCGATCGCGAGGCACGGGACGTGCGCGGTGAGGGCGAAGATCACCGAGTGGAAGCGGGTGCCGATCACGAGTTCGGCCTCCGCGTAGAGCGCGCGGGCGTCGCGGTGGTCGAAGGTGTCGTCGCCGAGGACGCGCAGCCGGGGATGGTCGAGCCCGGCGGCGAGGCGGGTGTTGACCACCCGGTCGTCGTCGCCTTGGAACGCGCAGGTCACCTGCGGGACCAGGACGACGTGGTAGCCGCGGCCGAGGAGGTGGCGGACGCCTGCGGCCAAGGCGTGTTCGTAGCGGAGCTGCCCGGCCTTGTCGAGCCATTGGCGGGCGGTGACCGTCGCGATCCGCGCGTGGGCGGGGAGGTCGAGGGTGGTCCGCCAGTCCCGGTCGGAACCGGTCTCGAACGCGAAGGCGCTGTCGACGCTGCGGGTGAGCAGGCGCGGTGGCAGCCCGATTTCGGTGAGCTGGTCGCGGCTGATGTCTTCGCGGACGAGGACCGCGTCGGCGCGGCGGAGGACGTGGCGGACCAGGATGCGCTGGCCTCGGCGGGGGAACGGGCCGTAGGACTGCGGACCGGCCACGACCCGGACGCCGAAGCGCTGGGCGAGCCACAGCGGCAGCAGCAGGAACAGGATGTTCAGGTCGGAGGCGAAGTTCGCGCGTCCGGTCAGGTAGCCGCCGCCGAGGGAGACGACGAGGTCGGCGGTCGCGAGGGCGTTCAGCTCGCGCCGGGGTTCGGCGGGGAGCAACCGGGCCGCGGCCAGCAGCAGGCGGCGGGGAGGCCGGGCGGCGGCGAAGGCGACGACGGGCAGCAGGCTCAGTTTGCGCAGGATTCTCCGGAGCCGGGGGATGTTCTCCTCGCCCGCGTAACGGCGGATGGAACCGAGGTTGGGCGCGCCCTCGAACTCCGGCCACCGCGCGGGGTGCTCGAAACCGGCGATCGAGATCCGGGCGCCGGGCAGTGCGCGGCGGATCTGGTCGAGCAGGACGCTGAGCAGGGCGGCGTCGCCGCGATTGCCGCGTTCGAACGCGTTGACGACGACGACCCGGGCCGTCGCCGGGCGTCCGGGCCGGGGGAGACGGGTCACGGCCGGACCTCCGGGCAGTGGTGTTCGGGCTGGTTGGGGAAGGCGGCGGCGGGCGGGGCAAGCACCCGTGGGGCGGTAGGACGCGGGGTCATCGCTGTGCCTCCGGGCGGTGATGTTCGGGCCGGTCGGGAAACGCGGCGGCGGGCCGGTCAAGCGCCTGTGGGGCGGTAGGACGCGGGGTCATCGCTGTGCCTCCGGGCAGTGGTGTTCGGGCCGGTCGGGGAATGCGGCGGCGGGCGGAGCAAGCACCCGTAGGACGCCGGGTCATCGCTGGACCTCCCGGTAGTGGTGTTCGAGCTGGTCGAGGAAGCCGTCGAAGTCGTGGCGGCAGGCGAGCCCGGCCGATCGCGCCCCCATGGCACGCCGCAGCCCCGGGTCGCCGAGGAGCCGGGAGAGCGCGTCCGCGAGGGCGGCGCGGTCGCCCGGCGGGACGAGCAATCCGTTGTGGCCCGGGCGGATCAGCTCGGGGATGCCGCCGGCGTCGCTGGCGGCGACGGCCCGTCCGATGCCGAGGGCTTCGAGCGCGACGGTCGGGAAGTTCTCCGGCCACACGGACGGGATCACCACCACCGAAGCGGCGCGGTAGGCAGCCGCGAGTGCGGGTTCGCCGAGCCAGCCCGCGAACCGCACCCGGTCGGCCAACCCGTGTTCGCTGACGGACTTTTCCAGTGCAGCCCGCTGTTTGCCGTCGCCGGCGAGCGTCAGCCGGGCGTCTGGCAGGCGGCGGGCGACCGTCGCGAAGGCATCCACGAGCACGTGCGCGCCTTTCACCGGTTCGAGGCGTCCGACGAACAGCGCGTGGGCGGCGTCGGGGACCGGTTCGGCGGACGGCAGCGGAACGCCGTTCGGGACTACGTGAATCGGTGTCCGCGGCAGGTCGTGCCGTACGGCGTCGGCGAGGAACCGGCTCGGGGCGAGCACCCGGTCGACGGTGCGGAGACGACGCAGGTAAGCAGGTCGTTGCAGGAAGCGCAAATAGGCAAGGCGTGCAGTGTCCGTTGTGGACAGTCGAGGGCGGCCTTCGGTGCGGCTGCGCAGGTTCCAGGACAGCAGCTGGCCGGTCCAGTCTTCCGGGCCGTGGACGGTGAGCACCCGAGGGTAGGCGGCGGACGCGCTGAGCACGGCCGGGCTGAATTCGCCGATGGTGTGCAGATGTACCGCGTCAGGCGAGAAAGAGCGCAGGGCGGCGGTGACTCGCCGGTAGGCGGGCCGGTGCCAGAAATAGCCCGTGATCCGGCGGACGGGGCCGCCGCGAATGGCGGGCACCAGAACGTCGGCGAAGACTTCCCGGTCGCTGACGGCGGGGTCGTCGAGCAGATGGTCGGTCGCGATGACGAGGACATGGTGCCCGCGCCGGCGCAGCCCGTCGGAAACGAGGCGGACGCTACGCTCCGCGCCGCCGGCTTCGAAGCCGACGTTGACGATGTGCGCGATCTTCACCCGAACCTCCCTTGTCGCACGGAGCCAAGCGGAACCCTCGCAGCCTCAGCGCGGCGACGGCGACCAGTCCGGACGCGAGATTGCCGACGCCCCAGGCCGCCGCGATCCAGACGAGGCCGTGGTGCGCCCCGAGCGCGGCGAGACCGATCGTCACCGCCGCGTAGACCAGATTCGACAGGTTCAGCGCCGGGAGCTGGCCGGTCACCTTGAGCAGGAACCCGGACCACGTGTTGAAAGCCACCGCGAGGGCGGAGACCGCGAGAACGACGAGGCAGTTCCGGGCGTCGTCGGCGTAGCTGGCGCCGAACAGGGTCAGCACGGGTCTCGCGAGGGCGGCGGTGACGCTGACGGCGGGCACGACGACCGCGAGGATGAGCAGCGCCGAGCGCTTCGCCAGCTGCCTGAGGTCTTCCTGTTCGTGCGAGCCTTCGGCGAACAGCGCCTCGCCGACCGCGAACGGCACGGCGTTGACGAAGTTGGCGATCTGGAACGCCACGAAGTAGGCCGCCGACGCCTCGGGCCCGAGCGAACGCAGCACGAGCAGCGGAATCACCAGCAGGGGCGCGAGATTCAGGCAGCTGGAGGCGTAGTTGCCGAGCGAGTAGCCCAAGGTGGAGCGCAGCGTCCGCGGGTACAGGCGAGGCCGCGCCGGAATGCGCAGGCGCCGGCGGATGACGAGAATGCTCGCGGCGGCGGCGACCGCGGACGCCACGGTGCTGGACAGGAAAATACCGATCGTGCCCGCGCCGACGAACACGATCGGCAGGGCGATTTTGACCGCGCTCATCAGGACGCCGTTGAGGAGCAGGTTGTACTTGGCCGCGCGCAAGGCGACGAACACCGAGTCGGTCAGCAGGTTCTGCGCGACCGCCATCGCCAGCAGCGCGAACAGCGCGACCTCCGCGAACGAACTGCTGAGGAACGACAATCCGGGCGCGACGAACGGTGCGACGAGGGCGAATCCGGCCCCGAGAAGGGTTCCGGTGACGGCCACCGAGGTGAGCGCGGAGCTGACGTGCGCGGCGCGGGACGGCGTCGTCGGCAGGTGCCGGACGAGACTGGAGCTGAGCCCGAGCCCGCTGAAATAGCTCAGCAGCGTCACCGCCGAGAGCAGCGAACTCGCCCAGCCGACTTCGGCGGGCGGGTACAGCCGGGCGACGACGATCCAGAACACGAAGCCGGATCCGGCGCCGAGCGCGGTCGTGGCCATGAGGAAGAACGAGTTGCGGACCAGCGGATCGGATTTCAGCCGGGAGGCGAGGGAAGGCGCGGACCCGGCGAGCGCGATCACGCCGGAACCCCGGTCGTGCCGAGTGCCGCGCGGTAGCTCTCTTCGAGGCGCTCGGCGTGTTTCGGCCAGGAGAACCGGGCGGCGGCGAAACCCGCGGAGTAGCGGCCCATCGCTTCGCGGCGTGCGGGATCGGCGGCCAGGGACCGCAGTGTCGTGCGCAGGATCGCCGCGTTGCGGGGGATCAGCGCGACCTGCGTTCGGTCGAGTCCGTAGGAGGCGTAGCCCGGGTCGTCGGTCGTGACGACCGGAAGGCCCGAGGCCATGGCTTCCTGGACGGTCAACGGGAATCCTTCTGCTGTCGAAGGCAGGGCGAAGATGTCGCAGGCGCGGTAGAGGTCGCTGATGTCGCCGGGGCTCAGCGCCCCGAAGTGGTGGATTCCGGGGTCTTCGGGGACGTGCTGCGGCCGTTGCCCGGCGAAGACCAGGTCGTAGTCGTGATGCCGGGCGGCGAGAAGCAGGTCGTACCCCTTCTTCGGCACCGGCCGTCCGACGAACAGCACCAGGACCCGGTCGGAGGGCAGCCCCCAGAGGTCCCGCAACCGCCGGATTTCCCCGGCGGACGCGGGCCGGTACCGGGCGGTGTCGACGCCGTTGGGGAGCAATTCCGCGTCGCGGCCCCGAAAACGGCGGACGAAGGCGCCGACCGAATCATTGACCACGAAGACCTCGCGACTGGCCCGGAACAACCTCCGGCCGAAGGACCGGTACACCGCGTGCTGAACAGCTCGCACCAGCGCCGACGGGTGCTCGACGAGCGCGACGTGCTGGGTCAGGAAAAGCGGCGTGCCGGTCCGGGCTGCCCGCAGCCCCGCGCTCCAGGAGGATTGGTAGAGCGTGTCGTGCAAGTGGACGACGTCCGCCCACCGCACCCATTCGCGGACGGCGCGCGAAAGCCGCGACCCGAACACGGGGAATGGCACTCCGGTCCGGTCTTCGACCACATTGCACGCCGCGATGCGCACGACCCGGACACCCTCGTCGGAAACCGTTGGCGCGGCGGGCAAAGCGCTCGTCAGCACGGTGACGTCGGCGCCGCGCGCGGCGAGCGTCCGGGCCTGCTGGGCGGCGACGTTCTCGATCCCCCCGACGTGCGGCGGGTAGTAGTGCGAGACGAGCAGGATCCGGAGCGGACGGGGAAACGTCATCGGTACACACTCGTTCCGTTGCTGCTGTAGACCTTGTTTTTGGCGCCGTCGAGGAACCCCAGCGGATAGCGGTAAGTGACGAGGTCGCCTTGGTAGAACACGGTGACCTCGTCCTTGCGGACCGTCGGGAAGCCGAGGAGGACGAACGAGCCCCGCTGCACGAGCGGGGGATAGATGTCGTCGCCGGGACGGCCGTCGATCAGCGTTTGGAGCCTGCTGAACGTGTAGCGGTCGGACTGGATGCGATGCGCGGCGGTGTGCTGTTCGAGCCAGGCGATGGCGGCGCGTTCCTGCGGGTGCGCGTAGTAGATGTCGTAGTACTGCCCGGCGTTGTCGAGTTGCAGCTGTGCGGGATAGCCGCCGAACAGCCGGGGCAGCGCGCCGGTGAGGTCGAGGAACAGCAGCAGCGCGGCGGCGGTGGCGGCGGGCATCCGCCACCGCTTGAGCCACGACAGCGCCCAGACCGACCCCATCGCGATGAACGGGGCGAAGCCGAACAGCCCTTGCTGGAAGGTGCGCAGGAGGCCGTAGTCGACCGAGAGCTGCGGCAAGGCGATCTCGGCGGCCAGCACGCCCAAGCCGCCGACGGCGAGGACGAACAGGTCGTGCGTCGGCCGGAACAGCGTCGCGGTGGCGAGGAGCGTTCCGGCCAGGCCGAGGAGCAGCAGCACTTGCAACGCGTCCGCGCACAAGGTGCGGAGGAGGCCGCTGAGCTTGGGAACGTCGAGGCCGAGCTGGTCGAGCGCGGAACCGGCCGCGGTGAGCGGCAGAGTGTCCGCCGGTGCCACCGGCGTGGCTGCGGCGGTGGAGGGCTCGCCGCCGGTGCGGGCTCGGGTGGAGTCGGCGTAGTCGCGCAGCCGTTGCTGCGGGCTGACGCGGGCGGCGCTGAAGAGGCTGTAGGAGGTGTCGGAGGAACCGCGTCGTACCTGGTCTGGGTGGAAGAGGTCCTGGGCGGCGGCCACGGCGGTGCGTTCGAGCTGATGCCAGGTGCCGGTGACCGGTCCGACCCACAGCGCGGAACACAGGACCGCGACGCCGATCATTGGCCACACGACGAAGTCGGTGGTTTCCTTCGGGGCACGTTCGGCGAGGCGGCGGCGCAACGGCGGGATCACCCGGATGACGCCGCTGGCGAGCTTGCCCAGCACGAGGACGCCGATCAGCACGTAGGTGGTCGAGTAGTGCGACAGCACGATTCCCGCGAACAGGACGGCGAACGCGATCCGTCGTGCGCGACGCGACGCGGTGCGGTCGCTCAGCGCTAGAACGGCACAGCCCAGCAGGAGGAACGCGATCTCCTGGCGGCCGAGGAAGGGCATGTCGGTGAAGAAGGTGGGGAACGCGAGGAAGTAGATCGCGGCGAGCAGCGCGACCCGTTTCGACGTGAGATTGCGTGTCGTGCGGTACACCGCGACCGGAGCCGCGGCGAACAGCATGGGCAGCACCACTTTGAAGATCGCCAAGCCGGGCAGCGCGGTCAGCGAGGCCAGCGAAGCAGGCAGGAGAGTGATGCTCAGGCACGCGTTGTACGCGTCGGGGTAGGCGGAGATATCCCAGTAGCCCTTGGTTGAAGTCAGCTGGAAGAACAAGAACTCGCGCTGGATGTCGTGCCCGGTGACATACCAGCCGCGCAGGGACGTCAGCAGGAGCAAAGCCGTTGCCGCGCACAGGATTCCGAGCGCGATGACCCCGTCGCCGTACCGGCCCGCCTCGACGGCCAGCAGCCCGAGCAGCGCCGCGACGAGGAACAATGCGACCAGGCTCGTCACGCCGCTGAAGCCGTTGTTCAAGCGCACGGCCCCGGCGATCGCGACCACCACCGCGAGGACCCCGAGGACAGCAACCGGTGCGACCTCTCGCACCGGCATCCATCTCGGCACCCGCACCGGTGGCGACGCGCCGGTGAGCCGTCGGTCCAAGAACGCGAGCGCCGCCGAAGTCAAGGCCTGGGCCACGGCGAGGGACACAGCGGTCAACGGGCGCGAGACGCCGAACCAGGGGAGCACGGTGTTGACGGCCAGAGCGGCCACCATCGCGGCGAGCACCGCGAAACCCAGCCCGAGCAACCATTGAGCCTCGCGAGTGGAGACGATCCTGGTGGAAATCCGGCGGCACAGCCAGGCCGGAGCACCGAGGACGAGCCACAGACCGGCGACGGTCACCAGCACCGCCGGTCGCCACGGCATCAGCTCGACGGCACCGGCGACGGCCACCGATCCGAGCACGACGGCGCGCTGGCTGAATCGTCTCACGGCAGCACCTCGGCGTAGACGTCCTCGACCTGCCGCGCCGCCTCGGCCCAGGTGAACTTCCGAGCCGCTGCCGAGCTGGCCGCTGCGGCGCGCTGCCGGAAGCCCTCGTCCGCGGCGAAAGCGTCGATCACCGCGGCCAGTGCGGCGGGATCGGCGGGGGTGAGGGCGCCGACGTCGCGCAGGAGTCCGGAGTTGCCGGGAACGTCGGTCGCGAGCACCGGCAGCCCGGCGGCCATGGCTTCGAGCGCGGCGAGCGACATCCCCTCGCGATCCGACGGCAGCACGAAGAGATCGGCTCGCTCGTAGCGGTGCAGCAGTTCGGCTCCGTGCAGGCGACCGTGGAACCGCACGCCCGGAATCCCGTGCTGCTGCACCATCTTTTCCAGTTCTTGCCGCTGTTCTCCGTCTCCGGCGACATCGAGGACGACCGGCTCGCGCACCAGGAGCAGCGCGTGCAAGAGCCGGGCGAGGTTCTTCTGCGGGCTGAGCCGTCCGACGAACAGCAAGCGCAGCACCGGTTCCCGGCGTGGCCGCGGCGGAAGGAAGAACTCGGCGGACACCCCGTTCGGCACCACGAAGATCCGCGCCGGGTCCACCCGGTAGGTGGTGCGGACGAACTCCCGCTGTTCGCCGGTCAGCACCAGCACCCCGGCGGCAGCCCGCAGCACACGGCCGAAAACGTGCTTTTTGTAGTGCGGCAGAAGCCATCCCCAGTTCCCGGACTGGTCGACGTCCAGGTGGAAGTGGAGCAGGAACGGTTGACGGCGCACGGCCGCCGCGAGCGCGACTTGCTCGGGCAGCACGGCGTGGGCGGCGTGCAGATGCCACACCGCTGTCTTCGGCGTGCGCAGCAACGCGGGAACGAGACCGGCGGACACTGGCGTGTGCGCGACGTGGAGCGCGGGAGTGCGGATGGTGACGACGTTGTGCACCAGCTCCCGCCGAGGCGAATCACGGGCGCCGACTGTCGTGGTGAGCACGGTGACGTCGTGACGGCGCGCCTGCTGCAGCGCGAGCTGCTGCACCACCGCCTCCATCCCGCCCAGATGCGGCGGGTAGTAGGGCGTGATCTGGACGATCCGGCGGCGGGGGATCACGGCCTGCCTCCGGAAGCGTTGCCGGGCAAGCGAAAGCGGAGGCTCTCCAGGCCGCCCGCGACGTTCACCGCGATCGCGTCCACGACGCTGCCGGGCGGAACCGGCAGCCGGAAGTCCACAGTGGTGAACTGGCCGGGCTGAAGGGTCACGCGTCGCGACACTCCCGCGAGCCGGTCCGCCGACGAGGTCTCGAGCGCGGCCGTCACGGTGTAGTCCGCGGCGGCGGGGCCGTGCCGCACCAGGGCGACTTCCGCGGCGACGGTTCCGTCCCGGAACGCGGGGGTGCCGACGAAATACAGCTCGGTGAAGGTTTCGGGCTGTTCGGTGAAGGACTGCCGGAACACCTCCCGGGCGGCCGGCCACACCAGGACCGTCACCACCCCGAGCACCACCGCCGCCGAAGCCGCGCCGGCGAATTTCAGCCAGCCGCGGCCGTGGCCGGGCTTTTCCTCCGCGTCCTCTGTGGAGCCGGCCACGCTCAGTCCGCCATCGCCAGGACGCACTCGGCTTCGCCGGTGCAGAGCACGGTCGCGGGCTCGCGCGCGGTGCGCACCCGGTGGACGGCCAGCTGCGCGAGGTTGCGCACGCCGTCCCGCACGGCGTGCAGCTTCACCTCGCCGCCGCGGACCCGGTACTCGATCGGCGTTTCGCCGCACCGGAAGCCGCGGGCGTACGCGTCGTTCTTGATCTCCTGCGAGAACGGCATCCCGCCGGAACGGATGTCGAGGTGGTGCCAGACGTGCCGGCGGAACACCCACATCCCGGACTGCGAATCCCGGAACGGCGAACGGAAGAAGACCCGGCTGATCAGGGTCAGCACCCGGTTGCCGATCCGGTGCGAGGGCTTCATCGCGCCGCGGTTCTCGCGGCCGAGCCGGTTGGTGGAGAGGAAATCGAGCTGCCGGTCGGCCATCGTGCCCAGCAGCCAGGGCAGATGGTCGAACGGATAGGTGCAGTCCGCGTCGCCGGTCGCGATCACGTCGCCGGTCGCGGCGGCGAAACCCGCGTGGTAGGCGTAGCCGTACCCGCGCACCGGCTGCAGGACCACCCGTGCGCCGAGCGCGGCGGCCACCTCGCCGGTCCCGTCGGTCGAGGCGTTGTCGACCACGATCACCTCGGTCGCGTAGCCGAGGGACGCGAGGCCGGAGTGCGGGATCGTGCCGAGCACGCGCGGCATGTTGACCCGCTCGTTCAGCGCGGGGATGACGATGGACAGTGTCCGCGGGCGGGCCCGTTCGGCGCAGGTGCCGCGGCTGGCGGTCCGGAGGCGGCAGCAGGGCGTGGCGGCCCCGCGGGAAGCGGTGTCGTCCGACGGCGAGGAGCTGGCGCGCTCGATGTTCGACGTCATGGAAGAACCTCGGTTCTGGTTTTGTGCTCGGCGGGGAAGGACGCGGGGAGCACGGGGCACGGCCGGATCCGGCGGCGGGATACGCCGATGGCCCGGCCTCGTCAGGCCGGGCGGCTGGCGTCCGCCGGCGGTGGAGCCTGCTGGCGACGGGTCGGGGGGCGGGGGTTGTGTTGTGGAGGCGGCGGGCGGTGCGCACCGCCTCCCGGCCGTGCGAACGCGCTTCGGCGCCCGGCCCCGTATCTGTATCGATGCCGCGGGGGTGGGCGCTACGTGCGATTAGCGCATTTTTCCCTGCCTCGATCGGAGCAGTGCTCAATTCGGGAGCGACAATGTCCGGTCTTCGCAGGTGAAAACGACGGGAGCACTAAAATCCGAAAGTAATTCGCGTGCGATTCCACTCGGATGGAGCAGTCGCCGAAAAACGCGTGACCGCGGGGAAAAACGCATGGTCGAGCCGGATATCTGGAATGTCCGGTATGCTGTGCCCGCTGATCGGGAACCCGGGAGATGCCTTGCCGGACAACGGCAAGCGCGGACGGCTAGTCCCCGAAAGACCCGTGCCGGCCCGCGCCCTCGGCGAATCGCGTGGCTCCCGCAATGGTATCCGCGGTCAGTGATCGGATCCCGTGCCGGAATTCGTTTTCCATTGCGGATTCCTCGCTCAGCGACTCGCTTTCCAGCAATGCCGCGCGGTCCTCCCGCAAACAGGTCTGCGGAAACGCCGCGAGTTCCCGTGCGAGCGCGATGGCGGCGGGCAGCGCCTCTCCGGGCGGCACGATCCGGTTCGCCAATCCGATCCGGTGCGCCTCGGCCGCATCGACCGGCCGTCCGGTGAGCACCAGATCGAGCGCGTGGCTCCGGCCGATCAGCCGCGGCAGCCGGACGGTGCCGCCGTCGATGAGCGGGACGCCCCACCGCCGGCAGAAGACGCCGAAGACCGCTGTTTCGTCCGCGATGCGCAGATCGGCCCAGATCGCCAGTTCCAGCCCGCCCGCGACGGCATGTCCGGACACCGCCGCGAGCACCGGCTTCCGCAGCCGCAGGCGCGTCGGCCCCATCGGGCCGTCGCCGTCCGGCTCGACGCGGTTGCCGCGGCCTTCGCTCACCGCCTTGAGGTCCGCGCCCGCGCAGAAGGTCCCGCCGACGCCGTACAGCACCGCGACGGCGGCGTCCGAGGCGTCGAATTCCCGGAAGGCATCGGCCAGCGCCTCGGCGGTCGCGCGGTCGACAGCGTTGCGGCGTTCCGGCCGGTTGATGCCGATCGTGGTGACCGGACCGTCGTGCTCGACCAGCACAGTGCTCACGCGGGCCTCCTGCGGAAGTGGCGGTGGTCCGGGCAGCATGCCATGCCCCGTAGGCTCCGGCACGGGAATCGGCACTGGAATCGGCGCTGGGATCTGCACTGTGGTCTGCACGGGAAGATCTGCACGGGAAGGGGATCGCGGAATGGACGCCGGAAGGCTGGCCGCGTTCGGGTTCGAACTGGGAGTGCTCAAGCGGGTCCGCCGCGCGGGCTGGTGGCAGGCGGGCGTCCGCGATCCGGAGTCGGTGGCCGAGCACAGCCTCCGCGCCGCGCAGCTGGCCGCGCTGCTCGCCGCCGAGGAAGGCGCGAACCCCGAGCGCGCGGCGTTTCTCGCGCTGTGGCACGACACTCAGGAGACCCGCACCGGCGACCTTCCGCACACCGCCTCGCCGTATCTGGCGAAGCCGGAGCCGCGAGCCATCACGGCGGACCAGACCGCGGGCTTGCCGAGTGCGTCGGCGCAAACCGTCCGGGCCGCGGTAGCCGAGTACGAAACGCGCGAGTCGCCCGAGGCGCGGTGCGCGAAAGACGCCGACAAACTCGAGATGCTTTTCCAGGCCCTCGAATACCGTGCGACCGGAGTCTCCACAGTGGACGAATGGCTCGGGTCGGCGCAGGCCGGGCTCTTCACCGAAACTGCCCGGCGCGTCGCCGAAGCCGCGCTGAAAACGTCGCCGCTCGCCTGGCGCTCCCGTTAGAGCTCACCCACATGGGCGCACTTTTGGTTTGAAACTGTCCTCTTTGGGAAAGATCCAGAGTACGACCATCTCGGGGAGGCACAGGATGAACCGGAAAATCACGGCAATGCTGGCCAGTATCGCGGCGATGGCGGCAACTATCGGGTTCGCGGCGAGCGCGGAGGCGGCGGGACCGCCCTGCGGCCCCCAAGCGAAAGCATGCTTGAAGCTGTCGGCGAACACCGCGTGGCTGATGGATCAGGGCAAGGTGACCCGCGGCGGCGTGCGCGTCACCGTCGGCAAGCCCGCGTACCCGACCCCGGTGGGCACGTTCCGCGTGCAGTACAAGGACATCGACCACTACAGCAAGCAGTTCAACGGCCCGATGCCCTACTCGGTGTTCTTCACCAACACCGGCGTGGCGTTCCATCAGGGCAGCCTGAAGGTCCAGTCGCACGGCTGCGTCCACCTGTCGCACGCCGACGCGGTGGCGTTCTTCAACACGCTGCAGCCGGGCGACGTGGTGCAGGTCGTGCGTTAACCGACGGGTACCGGCCGCCTCAGCGCTTGCCTGCGCAGGCGGCCGAACCCCCTCGGGTTGTTGAGCCCGAACACGGCCACTGTCCGGCCGTCGCGGTGATAGGTGGCGAGGAAAGCCTCGTCGTCCGGGCCGCCCTCGGCGTAACGCACCTCGTCGTCGGGAGAGGGGTGCCCGGCGAGCTGGAGAGTTCCCGAGTACTGGTCGGACCAGACGTAGCCGCTCGGCTCGTGCTCCCGGACCACCCGGCCCGCCAGCAGATTGGCGACCGCGACGGAGGCCTGTTCGGTGGCGTTCGTCCAGTGCTCGTGCCGCGTCCCCGCCGGTCCGTACACCGCGACGTCCCCCGCGGCGACCACGTTCGGCAGCGAAGTGACCAGACCGGCGTTGGTGCGCACGCCGTTGCCGGTCGCGACACCGGAGCCGTCGAGCCAGCCGGTCGCCGGGACCATGCCGATCCCGGCGACGACCACGTCGGCGGGCAGAGTCTCGCCGCTCTCCAGCCGCACTCCGGTGACCCGGCCCGAGAGCGTCGAAAGCCCGGCGACCGAAGCGCCGCAGCGAAGGGTGGCCCCGTTCCGGCCGTGCAGGCGCGCACAGATCGAGCCGAGTTCCGGGCCCAGTACACGCGCCATGGGGGTCGGCAACGCTTCCAGAACCGTGACGTCCAGACCCAAACCGCGGCAAGTCGAAGCCACCTCGGCACCGATGAATCCGCCGCCGACGATCACCACTCGCGCCCCGGGGACCAGTTCCTCGCGGAGCGCGAGCGCGTCGTCCAAGGTGCGCAGAACATGAACTCCGGCAACGGATTCCGTCCCGGGCAAAGCGCGAGCACGCCCGCCGGTCGCGAGGACGACGCCGTCGGCTTGGAGTTCGCCGTCGGAGAGGACGAGGCGGCCGGTCGACGGGTCGAGACGTTCCGCGCGGGTGCCGAGCCGGACGTCCAGCGAGGCGAGATCGTCGGCGTCGAGCAGGTCCAGCGACTCGCGCGACGCGGTGCCGGCCAGGAACGTTTTCGACAGCGGCGGCCGGTCGTAGGGGAGATGCGGCTCTTCGCCGATGAGCACGACACGACCGTCGAACCCCTGTGCGCGCAGCTCCTGCGCGGCGCGGGAGCCAGCGAGCGAAGCGCCGACGATCGCGACCGTTTTCACGCAGCGTCCTCGGCGGCGTCGGCGAGCACGTAGATCACGCCCGCGTCGACCTGCACCTGGTACGTGCGCACCGGCTGCTTGGCGGGCAGGCAGGACGGCATGCCGGTGCGCAGGTCGAAGAGCGCGGCGTGCAGGGGGCACTCCACGAAGCAACCTTCGAGCCAGCCGTCGGCCAGCGACGCGTCCTGGTGGGTGCAGGTGTCCCCGATCGCATACAGCTCGCCGTCGGCGTTGAAGACGGCGATGGGCTCAGGCCCCGCGATCCGGACGGACTCGCCCGGGGGCAGTTCGTCCACAGTGCACGCGCGCAGCATTGATTCCTCCGAGGCTGGGGATTGTTGCGTATTGAGGAACACCCGACGTGATACGCAACAGAGTCTGAGTGTGCGGCGGGGGTGCCGTCAAGAGGTTCCGGGGTCGAGTTTTGCGGAGCGCTGTTCCGGGTGAAAGCCGTGGTCGAAGGCGGTTCCGGCGAACGGGTGCGGCACCGGGAAGGGTGCTTGACAGCGCCCCGGCCGAGCCTCATCTTGTTCCAGAGAGGGCAACAAGACGCGTAATGCGCAACATCGAATGTCTTCGAGAGGAGCCCTGCCGGTGACCGCCATCGACCTCCCGCAGAGCCTGCTGCCGACTCTGCCCGGGCCGCACTACACCGACCCGGCGATCTTCGCCCGGGAGCAGGAGCGGATCTTCGAAGCGGGCTGGTTCTGCGCGGTGCGCAGCGCCGACCTGCCGTCGCCCGGCTCGTTCGAGACCGTGCAGATCGGCCGCGAAAGCGTGCTGATCGCGCGCGGCCGCGACGGGGCTCTGCGCGCGTTCCTGAACGTGTGCCGCCACCGCGGCGCGCGGCTGTGCACTGACGAAAAAGGTTCAGTGAAGCGCGCTTTCCAGTGCATGTACCACGCGTGGACCTACGGTCTCGACGGAAAGCTCGTCGCCGCGCCGAATCTCACCGGGATGCCCGACATCGACCGCGTCGAGTACGGCCTGACCCAGTTGCAATTGCGCGAATGGCTCGGCTACGCCTGGGTTTGCCTCGCCGAGGACGCACCGTCCTTTGCGGACACGGTGATGGCCGACGTGAGCGAACGGCTCGGCGGGCCGGGGGAGATCGAGGCATACGGCATCGAAAATCTGTCGCTGGGCCGGCGCATCGAGTACGACGTGCGCGCGAACTGGAAGCAGATCATCGAAAACTTCATGGAGTGCTACCACTGCGCGACCATCCATCCGGAACTCACCGAAGTGCTCCCGGAGTTCGCGGACGGTTACGCCGCACAGTATTTCGTCGGCCACGGCGCGGAATTCGGCTCGGACGTCACCGGGTTCACTGTGGACGGCGGCGACGGCCTCCAGCGCTTGCCGGGCGTCGGCGAACATCAGGACCGGCGGTACTACGCGATCACGATCCGCCCGCAGGTGTTCGTGAACCTGGTGCCGGACCACGTGATCGTGCACCGGATGTTCCCGCTGGCCCCGGACCGCACCCTGGTCCGCTGCGACTGGCTGTACCTGCCGGAGGTGGTGGAATCGGGTGCGGACCTGGACCGTTCGGTGGAGCTGTTCCACCGGGTCAACCAGCAGGATTTCGAGGCGTGCGAACGGTGCCAGCAGGCGATGGGCTCGCGCGCGTACGCCCGCGGCGGCGTGCTGGTGCCGAGCGAACACCACATCGGCGAGTTCCATGCCTGGGTGCGGGCGCGGACCGAAGGCTGAGTGCGTCGTGAGTGTTTGTGCCGGTTCTAACCGGCATAACCACTCACGAGCCCTAGCCGTCCCCCTAAATCAGCGCCCGGATCGCCTTCTCGAACCCGATCACATGCTCAAGCGTCAGTGCCGAAGCCTTCTTCGCGTCCCCGTCGACGATTGCCGTCAGCAGCGGCAAATGCTCGTCCACGTGCCCAGCCATGCCGCGCAGCCGGGGGAGGAACACGCACCAGATCCGGGTCGCGAGGTTGTCGTAGTGGATCAGCGTGTCCTCGAAGAACGGATTGTGCACGCAGGCGTAGATCGCGCGGTGAAGGTCGAGGTCGGTGCGCAGGAGTTCGGTGTTTTCCGTTGGCCGGGCCGAATCCAGCTGGTCGCGCAGCTCCGCCAGACGCGCCCGGTCCTCGTCGGTCGCCCGGGTCGCGGCGGACGCGGCGGCGGTCGGTTCGAGGGTGCGCCGGACCTCGGAGATGTGCGCGAGGTCGGAGATGTTGACGTCCGTGGCGAAGGTGCCGCGGCGCGGGTACGCGACCACCAGGCGTTCGGTTTCGAGCCGTTTCAGCGCTTCGCGGATCGGCGTGCGGCCCATGCCGAGCGCGGTGCCCGCCCATTCCTCGTTGATCGGGTCGCCCGGTTTGATGTCGAGCATGACGAGGCGGTCGCGCAGGAACTCGTAGGCGCGTTCGGCCAGCGACGGGGCGGCGGCCGGGATGACGTGGTTGACCGAGGTGCTCACCCCGCTTACTCTACAGCGAAGATTGATATATCAGTAGTCGACCAGTTGTCCGACACGGGAGGCCAGCCGGAATGACCACGACGGACCAGCCCCCGGGCGCGGACCTTCCGGAGCACCCGGATTTCCTGTGGCGGGACCCGGAGCCGCGGCGCGTGTACGACGTCGTCGTGGTGGGCGGCGGCGGGCACGGCCTGGCGACCGCGTACTACCTCGCCAAGGTGCACGGCATCACGAACGTCGCCGTGCTGGAGAAGGGCTGGCTCGCCGGCGGGAACATGGCCCGCAACACGACGATCATCCGCTCCAACTACCTGTGGGACGAAAGCTCCGGCATCTACGAGCACTCCCTGAAATTGTGGGAGGGCTTGGAAGAAGACCTCGGCTACCCGATCCTGTTCAGCCAGCGCGGAGTGCTGAACCTCGCGCACAGCCTGCAGGACGTCCGCGACAGCGTGCGCCGGGTGAACGCCAACCGGCTCAACGGGATCGACGCGGAATGGGTCGACGCAGACGGCGTCAAGGAACTCTGCCCGATCGTCAACACCTCGCCGGACGTGCGCTACCCGGTGCTCGGCGCGACCTACCAGCCGCGTGCCGGAATCGCCAAACACGATTACGTGGCTTGGGGTTTCGCCCGTGCGGCAGCCGAAATGGGCGTCGACCTGATCCAGAACTGCGAGGTCACCGGCATCGAGACCCGCGACAGCAAGGTGGTCGCGGTCGACACGAACCGGGGCCGGATCGCTGCGGGGAAGGTGGCGTTGTGCGCGGCCGGGCACAGTTCGGTGCTGGCGAAGATGGCCGGGATCGACCTGCCGCTGGTGTCGCATCCGCTGCAGGCGCTCGTGTCGGAACTGCTCGAACCGGTGCACCCGACGGTGGTGATGTCGAACGCCGTGCACGTCTACGTTTCCCAGGCGCACAAGGGAGAACTCGTGATGGGCGCGGGCATCGACTCCTACGCCGGCTACGGCCAGCGCGGCGCGTTCCACATCATCGAGGACCAGATGGCCGCCGCGCTGGAGCTGTTCCCGGTGTTCGCGCGGGCGCACCTGTTGCGGACCTGGGCGGGCATCGTCGATGTGACCCCGGACGCCTCGCCGATCATCGGGCTGACCCCGGTGGAAAACCTCTACCTCAACTGCGGCTGGGGGACCGGCGGGTTCAAGGCCACGCCGGGCGTCGGCGACTGCTTCGCGCACACCGTCGCGAAAGGCAAGCCGCATCCGTACGCCGAACCCTTCACCCTCGACCGGTTCACCACCGGCGCGCTCGTCGACGAGCACGGCGCCGCCGCCGTCGCGCATTAGGAGCCACTGTGCAGCTGATCCCGTGCCCCTGGTGCGGTCCCCGCGAGGAGACCGAATTCCACTACGGCGGCCAAGCCCACGTCGCGTACCCGCAGGACCCGGCGGCACTGTCCGACGAGGAATGGGCGAAGGACGTCTTCTTCCGCGCCAACCCGAGCGGCCCGCTCGCCGAACGCTGGACGCACAGCGCGGGCTGCCGCCGCTGGTTCAACGCCGTCCGCGACACCCGCACCCACGAACTCGCGGCGGTCTACCGCCTCGACGAACCCCGGCCGGTGATCCCATGACCTTCCGCCTCCCCAGCGGCGGCCACCTCGACCGCGACACCCTGCTCCGGTTCACTTTCGACGGCCGCGTTCTCACCGGGCATCCCGGCGACACGCTCGCCTCCGCGCTGCTCGCCCACGGCGTGCACCAGGTGGCGAGGAGCGTCAAGCTCGGCCGCCCGCGCGGCATCATGGCGGGGGGCGTCGAAGAGCCGAATGCCGTGGTGCAGCTGGAAAAACCGTTCCCCGAACCGATGCAGACCGCCACCACCGTCGAGCTGTTCGACGGCCTCGTCGCGCGCAGCCTGTCCGGCCAGGGCCGGTTGGCGACCGGACCGGACCCGGCGCGGTACGACGCGAAGCACCTGCACTGCGACGTGCTGGTCGTCGGCGCGGGACCGGCCGGTCTGGTCGCCGCCCGCACGGCCGCGCGAGCCGGAGCGCGGGTGGTGCTGGTGGACGACCAGCCCGAGCCCGGGGGTTCGCTGCTCGGCTCGAACGAATACCTCGACCTCAAGCCCGCCGTCGAATGGGCCCGCGCGATCGCCGACGAACTCCGCGCGACCCCGGACGTGGAAGTGCTCGACCGGACCACCGCGTTCGGCGCTTACGACGACGGTTTCGTCCTGGCCCTGCAACACCGGACGTCCGGCGCGGCCCGGCAGCGCGTATGGCGGATCCGCGCGAAGCAGACCGTGCTCGCCACCGGCGCGCACGAACGGCCGATCGTGTTCCCGGACAACGACCGCCCCGGCATTCTCCTCGCCAGCGCCGCGCGGACGTACCTGCACCGGTACGGCGTCCTTCCCGGTCGTCGCGCGGTGGTGCTCACGATGGACGATTCCGCTTACGCCACGGCCATCGACCTCGCCGACGCTGGTGTGGAACTCCCGCTGGTGGTCGACGTCCGCCCGGCCGCTCCGGAAAACTGGGCCGCAGCCTGTGCGGAACGGGGGATCGAAGTCCGGACCGGCTCTGCGGTCACCGCGACCGAAGGGACCGAGCGCGTCACCGGCGTGCGCGTGGCCGGGGAACTGATCCCGTGCGACACGCTTCTGGTCTCGGGCGGCTGGACACCCGCGGTCCACCTGTTCAGCCAGCAGCGCGGTGCCTTGCGCTACGAACCCGCACTCGGGGCGTACCTGCCGGACGGCGACCTCCCCGCCGCCCGGGTCGCGGGCAGCGCGAACGGCACCCTCGACTTCGCCGGTTGCGTGCGAGAAGGCCGGACCGCGGCCGAAAAAGCCCTTGCCGCAGCGGGAATCCCAGCACCGGCGGAAATCCCGCTCCCCGTTTCCGACGCGCGACCCCGCGAGCTGGCTCCCGCTGTCGAGTGGCAGATCCCCGGCACGGAGTCCGATGCGGACACCCGGTTCGTGGACCTGCAACGCGACGCCACTGTCTCCGACGTGCTCCGCGCGACGGGCGCGGGCCTCACGTCTTTGGAGCACGTGAAGCGCTACACCACCATCGGCACCGCGCACGACCAGGGCAAAACCTCCGGAATGCTCGCCGCCGGGATCACCGCCGAAGCCCTCGGCGTCGACCTCGCGGACCGCCGACCGACCACCTACCGCCCGCCGTACACACCCGTCGCTTTCGCCGCGCTGGCCGGCCGGAACCGCGGCGAGCTGCACGACCCCATCCGCGTCACCGCCCTGCATTCCTGGCACGTCGGGCACGGCGCGGAATTCGAGAACGTCGGCCAGTGGAAGCGTCCGTGGTATTACCCGCGGCCGGGCGAGGACCTCCACGCCGCGGTCCGCCGGGAATGCCTCGCCGCCCGCACCGACGCGGCCATGCTGGACGGTTCCACCCTCGGCAAGATCGACGTCCAAGGCCCGGACGCCGCCGAATTCCTGGATCTGCTCTACACGAACCTGATGAGCACCCTCAAGGTCGGCCGGATCCGGTACGGCGTGATGTGCGGCGTCGACGGCATGGTCATCGACGACGGCACCGTCATCCGCGTGGCCGAGGACCGCTTCCTCGTCACCACGACCACCGGCAACGCCGCGATGGTGCTGGACTGGATGGAGGAGTGGCTGCAAACCGAGTGGCCGCACCTGCGCGTGTTCGCCACGTCGGTCACCGAGCACTGGGCCACCGTCGCGCTCGTCGGCCCGCGTTCGCGCGAGGTGCTGGCCGGGCTCGCGCCGGAGCTGGACGTCAGCAACGACGCTTTCGGCTTCATGGCCTGGCGTGACGCGGAGGTCGCCGGGATCGCCGCGCGGGTGTGCCGGATCAGTTTCTCCGGCGAACTGGCGTACGAGATCAACGTGCCCTCCTGGTACGGCCTGGCGCTCTGGGAAGCCTTGGCGGAGCAGGGAATCACGCCGTACGGCACCGAAACCATGCACGTCCTGCGTGCGGAGAAGGGCTACCCGATCATCGGCCAGGACACCGACGGCACGGTCACCCCGCAGGATCTCGGAATGAGCTGGGCGGTGTCCAAGAAGAAGGCCGACTTCCTCGGCAAACGGTCCTTCTCTCGGGCGGAAAACCTGCGACCGGACCGCAAGCAGCTCGTCGGCCTGCTGCCAGTCGATCCTGCTGTGCTGCTGCCGGAGGGCGCGCAGCTCATCGAGACCGCGCAGGTGCCGAAGCCGCCGGTCCGCATGCTCGGCCACGTCACCTCCAGCTACCCGAGCGCCGCGCTGGACCGCACCTTCGCGCTCGCGCTCGTCCGCTCCGGCCGGGAACGGATCGGGGAGACGCTGTACGTCCCGGTCGGCGACGAGGTGGTGCCGGTGACGGTGACCGAATCCGTGCTCTACGACAAGGAGGGGACCCGTCGTGACGGCTAAAACCCTGTCGCCGCTCGCGGAGCACGCGGGCCTGCTCGCCAGCTGCGCGCCAGCCGTGCTCGCCGAAGAACTCCCGTTCCTCTCGCAGCTCAACGTCCGCATCCGCGAAGGCCACGACGCCGCGGCGGCAGTGCTCGGCACCGCGCTGCCGGACGCGTGCCGGTTCACCAGCGGCGTCGGCGACGTGCTGTGGCTCGGCCCGGACGAATACCTCGTGCTCGGCGCTCCCGAAGGCACCGAAGCAGCACTGCGAGACGCGATCGCAGTCGGAGCGGTCACCGACGTGTCCGCGCAACGCACCACCGTGCGGCTGACCGGACCGGCCGCCCGGGACGTCCTGGCACACGGCTGCGCGATCGACCTCCACCCGAAGGCCGCATCGTCGGGCACCTGCGTCCAGACGTTGCTCGCCCGCACCGGAATCGTCCTGCTGGTACGGGAAGCGGGGGAGTTCACCGTGCTCGTGCGCCAGTCGTTCGCCCCCTACTTCGCCGCGTGGCTCGCCGACGCGGCGCTGGAATACCGAGAGGAGGAGTCTTGACCCAGTTCACCCTCACCCTGCACTGCCCCGAGCGCTCCGGGATCGTGCACGCCGTGACGACGTTCCTCGTCGGCAACGGCTGCGACATCGTCGAACACCAGCAGTTCGACGACGACGTCCACGGGGAACTGTTCCTGCGCACCGAATTCGCCTGCGCCGGACCGGCCACTGTGGACGACCTGACCCGTGAGTTCGATCTGGTCGCCCGGGATTACGCGATGCGGTACCGGTTCTCCGACCACACCCCGGACCGGCTGCTGGTGATGGTGTCGAAGGCCGGGCACTGCCTCAACGACCTCCTCTTCCGCTGGCGCGCGGGCGCACTCGGCGCGGAAATCGCGCTCGTGGCGTCGAATCACGAGGACCTGCGCCCGATGGCCGAGGCCGCCGGGCTGCCGTTCGTGCACATCCCGGTGACCCCCGCGACCAAACCGGAGGCTGAACAGCGGCTGCTGGACCTGGTGCGGGAGCACGACATCGACCTCGTCGTGCTGGCCCGCTACATGCAGGTCCTCTCGGACGAGCTGTGCCAGAAGCTGCAAGGCCGCGCGATCAACATCCACCACTCGTTCCTGCCCGGCTTCAAGGGCGCGAAACCGTACGCGCAGGCCTACGACCGGGGCGTGAAGTACGTCGGCGCGACCGCGCACTACGTAACCCCCGAACTCGACGAAGGCCCGATCATCGAACAAGAGGTGCAGCGGGTCGACCACTCGCACTCGCCGCGCGCGCTCGCGACCGTCGGCCGCGACGCCGAAGCCCTCGCGCTTTCCCGCGCCGTGCGCTGGCACTGCGAGCGCCGCGTCCTCCTCAACGGCAACCGGACCGTCGTCTTCCGCTGACCTATCCCCAGGGAGTTCTCATGCCCCGTGTCGTGATCATCGGCGCCGGAATCGTGGGCGCGAACCTCGCCGACGAGCTGACCCTGCGCGGCTGGACCGACGTCACCGTCCTCGACCAGGGCCCGCTCCCGCTGACCGGCGGTTCCACGTCGCACGCGCCGGGCCTGGTGTTCCAGACCAACCCGTCGAAGGCGATGACCGGATTCGCCGGCTACACCGTCGCGAAACTGCTCGACCTCGGCTGTTTCCACCAGGTCGGCGGCATGGAGGTGGCCAGCACCGCGGCGCGCTGGGAGGACCTGAAACGCAAGCACGGCTGGGCGACGTCGTGGGGCGTCGAGGCGCGGCTGATCGACCCGGGCGAATGCGTGCGCCGCTGGCCGCTGCTCGACCAGGACCAGATCTTCGGCGCGCTGTACGTCCCGACCGACGGGCTCGCCGTCGCCTCGCGCGCGGTGGAGGAGCTGATCAAACGGGCTTCGTCGCGCGGCGCGCGGTTCGTCGGCTCGACCCGGGTGACCGGCATCGAGCAGGCGAACGGCCACGTCACCGGCGTCAAGACAGCCGACGATGTGGTCCCGGCCGACATCGTGGTGTCCTGCGCCGGATTCTGGGGGCGAGAGATCGGCGAAATGGCCGGAATGACCGTGCCGCTGCTGCCGCTGGCGCACCAGTACGCGAAGACCGGCCAACTCGCCGAACTGGCCGGAGCCGACCCGGTGCGCCCGGCGCTGCCGATCCTGCGCCATCAGGACCAGGACCTCTACTTCCGCCAGCACGGCGACCGGCTCGGCATCGGCTCGTACGCGCACCGCCCGATGCCGGTGGACACCTTCGCCGAGCCCGGCGAGGTCACCGCGTCCGCGATGCCGTCGATGCTGCCGTTCACCGAGGACGATTTCGCGCCGTCGTGGGAGGAAAGCAAGCTCCTGCTGCCCGCGCTCGGGCAAACCAAAGCGGAGGAGGGCTTCAACGGCATCTTCTCCTTCACCCCGGACGGCGGTTCGCTCGTCGGCGAATCCTCCGACGTGCGCGGATTCTGGATCGCCGAGGCCATCTGGGTCACGCATTCCGCGGGCATCGCGAAGGCGGTCGCGGAGTCTATTGTGGACGGTCGCGCCGAGACCGACTTGCACGAGCTGGACGTGCACCGGTTCGAGGACGTCCAGCTGGCCCCGGAGTACGTCCGCGAAACCGCGCAGCAGAACTTCGTGGAGATCTACGACGTGCTGCACCCGCTGCAGCCCCGGCTTTCGCCGCGCGACCTGCGGGTCAGCCCGTTCCACGCCCGGCAGCGCGAACTCGGCGCGGTGTTCCTCGAAGCAGGCGGCTGGGAACGCCCGCACTGGTTCGAGGCGAACGCCTCCCTGCTGAAAGACCTGCCGCACGACTACCTCCCGCCCGCGCGCGACGCCTGGGCCGGGCAGTTCCACTCGCCGATCGTGGCCGCCGAGGCCTGGCACACCCGGAACCGCGTCGCGATGTACGACATGACTCCGCTCAAACGGGTCGAGGTCAGCGGACCGGGCTCGCTGGAGTTTCTGCAGGGGCTCACGACGAATCAGCTGGCGAAGTCGGCCGGTTCAGTCACGTATACCTTGATGCTCGACGACGCGGGCGGCGTCCGCAGCGACATCACCGTGGCACGGCTGGAACCGGAGCTGTTCCAAGTCGGCATCAACGGCAACATCGATGTCGCCTACCTGCGCAGCCGCGCACCGGAAGGCGTCCGGGTGGAGGACACCACCGGCGGCACCTGCTGCATCGGCGTGTGGGGCCCGCTCGCCCGCGACCTGGTGCAACCCCTGTCAGCGGAAGATCTTTCGCACACCGGCCTCAAGTACTTCCGCGGCCGCCGCGCGCGGATCGCCGGAGTGCCGGTGACCATCCTGCGACTGTCCTATGTGGGCGAACTCGGCTGGGAGATCTACACCTCCGCGGACAACGGCCAGCGCCTGTGGGACGCCTTGTGGCGCGCCGGGCAGCCGCTCGGCGTCATCGCGGCCGGGCGCGGCGCGTTCAACAGCCTGCGGCTGGAGAAGGGCTACCGGCTGTGGGGGACCGACATGACCACCGAACACGACCCGTACGAGGCCGGGGTCGGATTCGCGGTGCGCCCGGCGAAGGGCGATTTCGTCGGCCGGGCCGCCATCGACGGCCGCAGCGAAGAGAGCTCGGCGCGGCGGCTGCGCTGTCTCACCGTGAACGACGGCCGGACTGTCCTGCTGGGCAAGGAACCGGTGTTCGTGGCCGGAACCGCTGCGGGTTACGTCACGAGCGCGGCCTACGGTTACACAATCGGCCGCCCCCTCGCCTACGCCTGGCTGCCGGGTTCGGTCGAGATCGGCGACCAGGTGGAGATCGAGTACTTCGGACGGCGAGTCGCCGCGACTGTGGCCGCGGAACCGCTGGTCGACCCCGGGATGGAGCGCATCCGGCGCTGAGCAGGAAGGAGACCCGCCATGCGGGACCAGATCGTGAGCGACTTCCTGAACACCCTCGCGCGGCCCGCGATCCCGGCTCCGGCCGGGGCGACCGTCGCGGCACTGGCACTCGCCCAGGCGGCGGCCCTGCTGAGCCGGGCCGCCGGCGGCGACGCCGAAGCGGACCACCTCACGCGGCATGCGTTGCGGCTGGCGGAGATCGACGCGCACGCCGTCACGCACGAGGTGCCCGACCGCGCCCAGCCCGCGGCGGACGTGGTGGCCGCGGCGGGGGAGGTGGTCCGCGTGGCGGAACGCCTGCTGTCCACTGTGGACCCGGCGGCACTGGCCGACGTCTCCGCCGCCGCGGAAATGGCCGGTTCGTCGGCGAGAACGGCGACCGTCGCGGCCGAATCGCGAAACGGTTTCGCGGTCGGCGCGGACGCGGTGGCCGAGCGGGCCGCACGGGTGACGGAAGCGGTCCGTTCGGGCGTGCGCGGCGGGGTGTGAACGCGGCGGCGGCCGGAGACTGGCAAGATCTGCGGTGTTCCCCAGGAGACCCGTCCCCGAGAACACCGCAGTGAGGATCGCCGCATGGCTGTGCCGCCCCTGCTCGCTCTGAACAACTCCGTCACCATCCCGCAGCTCGGACTCGGCATGTACCAGGTCCGGCCCGACCAGGTCGCGAAGGTCGTCGCGACGGCGTTCGAAGCCGGGTACCGCAGCATCGACACCGCCGCGATGTACGGCAACGAGGCCGAGGTCGGCGCGGCGGTGCGGGAGTCCGGGCTGCCGCGCGAGGACGTCTTCGTCACCACGAAGGTCTGGAACACCGACCACGGCTACGACAACACCCTGCGCGCGTTCGACCGCAGCGCCGAAGCGCTCGGCCTCGGCCCGGTCGACCTGTACCTGATCCACTGGCCGAAACCCGAGCTGGACCGCTACGTCGAGACCTGGCGCGCGCTCGAACTGCTGCTGAACGAGGGCCGGGTGCGGGCGATCGGCGTCTCGAACTTCGGCATCGACCACCTGCGCCGCCTGCTCGACGAGACCGACGTCGTGCCGGTGGTCAACCAGGTCGAACTGCACCCGTGGCAGCAGCAGGCCCCGCTGCGCGCGTTCCACGCCGAGCACGGCATCGCGACCGAGGCGTGGAGCCCGCTGGCCCGCGGCAGGCACCTGAACGACCGGGTGGTCACGGCGCTGGCCGCGAAGTACGGGAAAACGCCCGCTCAGCTGGTGCTGCGCTGGCATCTGCAGCTGGGGGTCATCGCGATCCCGAAATCGGCGACCCCGGCGCGGATCCGGGAGAACGCGGAGGTCTTCGACTTCGAACTGGCCGAGGACGACCTGCTCGCGCTGGCCGAACTCGACTCGTGAGTGCCGGCGCCGGTTAGAACCGGCGC